>JBBALS010000022.1:0-14664 GCA_040402915.1 Flavobacteriales bacterium | reverse complement strand
AAGTGGATGCAAAGATTGTGGGGATGGAGAGTTATGAATTTGAGAAACGCGCATTTCCACATCCACGCTCACCAGAAGCACTTCGCATTCAAGCAAAACGTTGGGGCGTTGCAGTTGGAAAAAATTACGCTGAAGCATTTATGCTGATTCGTTCAATTGTACAGTAAACAATGAATGTTGCCATATTCAATTCACACACACTTTTAGCAACACATTATGAAGCTGAACTTGAAATCATTTTCAACCATCAAGAAAAGGGCGATCATGTAGTTCAGTTGGTTTGTAATAAAGATTTGCCTGCATGTGATACAAATCCATATTTCCATCCAGAAGCATGTGAACGCTGTGTGTCGAAGAGAAAAAATGGGTATGCTTCAACACCAAAAAAACCTAGTGTTGTCCCTTTCTTTTTTCTCACCGAAGCAGACAAAAAGCGCATATCAGATACTCCAAAACATTTCACATCCATCCTCGATTTACAGCAATTATATGTCGATAATTATGACGTGGGATATGCTGTAGCTTCATCCATTATTTCAAATTTCCGCGATCCAAATCCCCCACTCGATTCTAAATGGGTAGAGCGGTATATCATTGGTTGCTTAGGAGTGTATTTCAGTATAATTAATTATTTAAAGGCAAATCCTACTGATTTAGTTTATGCGTTTAACGGCCGTTTATCTCATACAAAAGCAGTGCTTCAGGCATGCAGGTTAATGAAAGTAAATTGTGAATTACACGAGCGGGGAAATTCGCTGCCTTATTACTCATTATTCAGCAACACGAGTATTCATGATTTGCAGAATACCCGGCAATTGATTTTAGAATCTTGGGAGAAAGCCGATCCAATTGAGCGAGATACAACAGCTCGACGTTGGTACGAAACTCGCATTGGTGGAAAAATGGAAAATTGGTATTCTTTCTTAGAGAAACAAGTATTTGAACTGCCCGAAGGCTGGGATAGTTCAAAGAACAATGTGCTCATCTGCAATTCATCAGAAGATGAGTTCGCTTCCTTGGGAGAAGAGTGGAAAAACCCTATTTATAAAAACCAAACAGAAGGAGTCTTCCGAATTATCAAAGATGCACTTCCATTAAAGAGCACACATATTTATCTTCGTGTTCATCCGCATTTAGCCAAAGTAGACAATGAGGAATTACGTTCATTATTAGCTTTTAAGAGTCCAAATCTCACGATTATACCTGCCAATTCACTCATCAGCACTTACAATTTAGTAAGACATGCGTCGCGAGTTATAACGTTCGGTTCTACTATTGGCATGGAAACTACGTTTATGGGCAAACCAAGTATTTTGGCAGGAAAATCCTTCTATTATAATATGGGAGGTACATACGACCCTGTGAATCACGAAGAATTAATGGAGCTAATTACTAAAGACCTAGAAGCTAAGCCCCAAGAAATTGCCTTGAAATTTGCCTATTTCTTTGGAACGTTTGGAATTCGATTCAAACATTATTTTCCTGAAGACTTTGATAGAGGAAACTTCAAAGGGAAGTACATTAAATCGGATGATGGCTTGAGATTAAAGTTGATTAAAACGATCTATCACAACACCAAATTCTCTCATCTGAGTGAGTGGTTTAGATTGCGATTAAGAGAAAAACTAACACAACGCTATCTACCATGAGTCAGAGTTCGCCGCTGATTTCCATTGTTATACCTGCATATAATTGTGCTTTGTATGTAGAGGAAACTTTTCGAAGTGTTCAGGAACAGGATTTTCAAAATTGGGAAATTATTTTTGTTAATGATGGATCAACAGATAATACAGCAGAAGTATTAGAAAGTTTTGCAAGTGAAGACAGTCGGGTAATTGTAATTGAACAAGAAAACGGGCGACAAGGAAAGGCTCGCAACAATGGAATTTCTCATGCACAAGGAGAATGGATTGCATTTTTAGATGCGGATGATTTATGGGATGCAAACAAACTTAGTTTACAACTCCATAAAACTCAAGAAGCCAATGTGGATTTAAGTTTCACGGATGGATTTATTTGTTTGGGAAACAATATGAATCTTCGTGAATTTCGATTTGGTGTTATCGATAAGTATTACCAAGGAAATAATGCCATTCTTGAATTCCACGAACAAAATAGAATACCAACATCATCTGTTTTGGTTAAGAAATCAGTACTTCTTGAAGTTGGTGGATTTCCTGAAAAATTGGAAATCCAAAACTGTGAAGACTATTTGCTGTGGGTTACATTATTAACCAAAGGAAAAATGTTCTTAGGTATTGCAGAATCTTTACTTTTTTATAGAGTACATGACGATTCATCAACTTCAACGGAATTGAAAGCCATGCTTCCGTTAATTAATGCTCTTCTTGAAATGCCAGGTGGTTTGTCGGTTGAATGCAAGCAACATTTAAAAATCACTTTCACAAAATTAGTTTTCCGATTAAACGAATTAGGTGAAATAAAAAAAGCTAATTCATTTTTAATTCCCGTTTTAAATGTAATTTATTTTGGATTGATAAAACAAATCTTGATATTTTCATGGAAAACAAGTCCCCAAATTTTCATTCGAATTTTTTGGAGAATTAGAAAACATGTATAATTAAAAATTAAAAGGCTGAATTCATTAATAAAATGCATGGTCTGTAGCTATTTTTATTATTTGACATCGAAATTCACAAATGAACCCCAAAGTCTCGATTTGCATTCCTACATACCAACAAGCAGATAAACTACTTATCCTCTTTCGTTCTGTTGAAGTACAGAGTTTTCGTGACTTTGAAGTTATTGTTACCGACGATAGTTATGATAACGAGGTAGAAGATTTATGTAAATCTGAATTTAATTTCAGCATTCAATACCATCGCAATTCTCCAGCAAAAGGGTCACCTGAAAATTGGAATGCAGCAATAGCATTAGCTAAAGGCGATTGGATTAAGCTAATTCACCATGACGATTTTTTTTATAATGCGGAATCGTTGAAGACTTTCGTTGAAGAAGCTGAAAAAAATCCACAAACTGATTATTTCTTTTGTCGCACATCAATTTTAGATACACATTCAGGCAATCAATTTTCTTATTCCGTAAACACCATAACACTCAATCGTATTAGCGACTTCAGCGCCTACCTGTTCCACAAAAATCTTATTGGTGCACCTAGCACGGGATTCTTTAAGAATGGCTTGGTTGAGACATACGACAAATTGCTTATTTGGCTTGTTGATATTGAATTTTATTGTAGAATTTTAAAATCGAACCGTGTTAAAGGAATCGATTCTGAGTTAATTACAACAACGATCTCAGAAAATCAACTCACTTCGAACTTAAAGAATAATAGAAATGTTGAACTCAGTGAATTTTTCTATTGTTATGCTAAACTTATTGGAAACTTCGACAGAATAAACCGAAAAATTATGCGTCATCGGATGCTAGATTTATTCAAGGATTTTCATGTTTCGGGTATATCTGATTTAAAATCGACGGGGATGAAGCATGAAGTTCCAATGTATGCATCTCTGTTTTTTGCTGTATTTAGATTTAATCCCAAATTTGCATTTCGACTATTCTATAAATTAAATCATTTCGAAATTCCTTGATCTATGGTTATTACCTCTTTAAATAGTGGCTTGGGCAATCAAATGTTTCAGTTTGCAGCAGGTAAATCTCTTGCGCATCATTTGAAATCAGAATTATTGCTCGATATAACTTGGTTTAAACATTCAGATAAAGCACAAACACCTCGATCGTTCGAATTGATGGTGTATCCAATTAAAGATCAAATTGCAAAAGAGGATGTCATCGATCAACTTATTAGACCATCTTCTCATGGAATTTTCAATCGAATAAAACACAAGATCAATCGAAATCGCCCCATTCATAATCAATGGTCGTTTATCGAACCTCATTTCCACTTTTACTCAGATTTTTTCAAAGCAAAAGTCCCGGTACAGTTAGACGGATATTGGCAATCCGAAAAATATTTTCAATCCATATCCGAGGAAATTAGAACCTTGTTTTCACTTGAAATTCCCGAAGATGACCCCAACAATAAGTGGGTTGATTTAATTCATTCTCAGGTTCAACCCGTTTCAATTCATGTTCGTAGAGGTGACATGGTGAAAAATTCAGAAGTTGCAAAGGTACATGGCTCCTGCAATCTCGATTATTATCAACGTGCTATGTCGCACATTGAGAGTAAAGTGGAACAACCAACTTATTTTGTTTTTTCAGATGATATTGCTTGGTGTAAAGAACATTTGATTTCAAAATTTCACATTGAGTTTGTATCTGGAAACGAAGGAGATAGATCGTATTGGGATATTCAACTCATGAGGCATTGCAAACATAATATCATTGCAAACAGTAGTTTTAGTTGGTGGGGCGCATGGTTAAATAATACTCCTTATAAAATTGTTGTAGCTCCTCTGCAATGGTTTAATAATCTAATGGCAAATACCAAGGACCTAATGCCTGCATCTTGGAATCGAATATAACAATTAGGAAGAATTGCATTTAAGAAAATAACTACCTTCGCCCTATGGCTAGATTGCTCATATTAGGGGGTAGTGGATTTATTGGCAGTAACTTAATTACTTCGCTATTAAATTTTGGGCATATTGTTACAAACTTCGACAGACCAGGAACTTCACCTATTCATTTCGAAAATATTTCGAATTACCGATTTGTGCCCGGTTCCATTTCAGATAATAGCCATTTGCGAAATGTTTTCAATCAAGAACCTTTCGATTGTATTGTTCATTTAATTTCTTCCCTTATTCCATCTTCTGGTTATGATGAATTTTTTGCAGACCGCGACATAAACCTCACTGCGGGATACGAAATAGTAAAGAACATGATGAATAATGGATGCCGTAAAATCGTCTATTTTTCAAGCGGAGGAACTGTTTACGGAAAGAATGGGAAAGACATAAATTCGGAAACTGATGCATTGTGTCCCTTGAATTATTATGGGTACAGCAAACTAGCCTTGGAAGAATTTTATCGACTTTCATCAAGAATTCATAACATCAACCATATCATTATTCGTCCATCAAACCCTTATGGAACAGGCCAAAATTTATTTGGCAAACAAGGCCTCATCACGGTTGCACTTGGACGAATTCTTCAAAATAAGCCTATCGAAATATGGGGAGACGGAAAAGTGATTCGTGATTATATTCATATTCAGGATTTATCTAAGGCTACCTATTCGCTCATAGAATCGGAAGCCAAAAATCAAGTATTTAATATTGGATCAGGGCAAGGGCATTCTGTGAATGAGATTATTGAGATGATTCATGACGTTACGGCAAAAAATACAGGAATCGAATTCAAACCAGCGCGCCCCGTTGACATACCAGTTAATATTCTTTCAATTGATAAAATAACATCTGCAACCAACTGGCAACCAACTATTAAATTGAAAGACGGAATTGCTCTATTGTGGAACGAAATGCAATTAAGTGCGCATCAATTCAATTCATGATGACGATCCCAACACCCAAAGTTTCGGTTTTTATGCCAGTTTACAATGCTGGAAAAGATTTAATCGAAGCAGTTCAGAGTATTATAGATCAAACGTTTACTGATTTCGAATTTGTAATTGTGAACGATGGTTCTACCGATAAAAGCATGGAACTACTTCAACAGTTTAATGATAGTCGCATTCGAATCATCCACAATGACGGGAATAAAGGATTAATTGCATCATTGAATATTGGTTTAGAATTATGCCTTGGAGAATACATTGTTCGGATGGACCAAGATGACATTAGCTTGCCAACAAGGATTGAGAAGCAGGTTGAATTTATGGATCAACATCCTGAATATGGTTTAATCGGTTCTTGGTTTCAGGATTTTGGTGACAATATTGAATCCAAGCTGGTTAGTTATAGCAGTGATGATACCCAAATTCGCATCCGCCATTTGTATCAAACACATATTTCACATCCTACTGCATTAATCAGAAACTCGGTCATTAAAGCTAACAATTTAAAATTTGATCCCAATTTTGTGCATGGTGAAGACTATGAATTTTGGGTAAGAATGAGTGCCTATTGCAAACTCTCAAATATTCCTGAATTACTTGTCCTTAAACGAGATCATATTCACAACATCACCAATAAATATGCGCAAACCATGCAAGACACTTGCGCAAAAGTGAAACTGAAACAATTTCATCAAATGGGATTGGAATTGCATGTAGAAGATGTGAATTTATATAGCAAGTTTGCAGATGGAGATTGGGCATTTAACAAGAATGAAATGGATAAACTCACACAATTATTGGAGAAAATAAAATGCGCCAATGAGCAGTCTCGTTTTATCCTTCCAACGGTTTACAATAATTATTTGGCTGCTAAGTTTTTTCATCTTTGTTATAATAACACAGCAATAGGCAAACAAGGTTGGAAGCGATTTCAATCCTCTTCTTTTCCAGCATTCTATCATTCCAATTCATTCGAAAAAGTGAAGTTTCGAATTAAATCATTACTCGCCTAACTAGGAATGACGCTTGTGAACCCATTTTTCAGCATCATAATTCCTGCATACAACAGGGCTTATATTCTACCTGAGACCATTCGCAGTATTCAAGAACAGTCGTTTGAAAACTGGGAAGTGATTGTGGTTGATGATGGTTCTAAAGACAATACACATGAACTTATTGAGAGCTTATCGATTGAAGATAATAGAATTCGCTATGTGTATCAAAGTAATGCAGAACGAAGTGTAGCAAGGAACAATGGCGCCGATCATGCCTTGGGAAATTACTTGATGTTCCTCGATAGCGACGATAAATATGCTGCCCGTCATTTAGAGAAACTGCATGCATTAATTATTGAGAAACAAGAACCAATTGCACTTTTCTTCAGCAACTTAAGTTACCTCTACGAATATGGAATTGAGGTCCCTGAAATTCCTGTTATGGAGAAAGGGAAAGAATTTGAATACCTATTATTGCAGCCTATCACACCTTCTCGCGTGAGTATTCATAGAGACATTTTCAAGGAATTTCGGTTCGATCCGGAAATTGTAATTGTGGAAGATCTTGTGTTGTGGGTGAGTATCGCAACTAAATATCCGGCATTTCAATTGTGCGAAAGCACTCTCCTATATCGGATTCACGAAGGCAATTCAGTTGATTTAAGCAGGAATTCTTATTCCGATCGATATAAAGGATTGCTTCGGCTTTTTAATCATTTTGAATATCGCGCAGTTTCCATTAAAATCTCAAAAAGAATTAAAAACCATTTATTGGCAGAATGCTCCTTCAACATGGCCCGACATTTTGAATTCATTTCGAATTATAAAAAAATGAATTTCGAATTGATGCGATCATTTAAACATTCACCCTCTTATAGAAATAAAGAACGCCTCTTCATGTCCATGATTAACTGGCCATTCGGAAAGCGCATTTTGAATTTTGCGGGCAAAGGGAAATAGTAAATGAAACAACTTCGAATTATTCATATCATTCCTTCTTTAATAAAAGGTGGAGCCGAGCGACTCACTCTAGATATTTGTATTGAATTAAATAAACGAGACGATTGTGTTGTTAAACTTATTACACTGCATCCCGAAAATATGTTTAACGAACAATGTAAAGGGTTGGATATTGAATTTTGTGATTCATTTGTTATTCCAAGTATAACAAAGAAAAATCAAATTAAAGTAAGCGAACTTCAAGCTGCTATCGAACGTTTTAATCCAGACGTTATACATAGCCATTTATTTGAAGCGGAAATTGTAGCTCGTGAAGTGAATTATAAAAAAGCTGTTTGGTTTAGTCATTTGCACGACAACATGTTTCAGTTTCGGCATTTGAAACTAAAAGACTGGATTAATAAAAAGCGTATTACGGAGTGGTTTGAACGGAATTGGATATTAAAAAAGTACAAAGCATGTAATAATAATTTTATTGCAATTAGTCGGGATACAGAGCATTACTTTAAACAGGTATTACCAAGTTCACTTAATCGTATTACCCTTTTAAATAATGCAATTCAATTTGAAAGATTCAGCAATGATAAACCTCGCATACCCGAAGGACAGATTATTAAGATGGTTTGCACAGGCAGCTTGGTGGATAAAAAGAACCAGATTTTTTTGGCTGATGTGGTTCATGAACTTAATTTGTTAAGCTACAACGCAGATTTGCGCATTTTAGGTGATGGTGTAAATAGAAATAAAATTTTGGCTCGGATAAATGAGCTTGGGATTGCTGATCAAATGTTTCTAGAAGGAAACGTAGATTCAGTTGAAAGTTATCTGAATCAAGCCTCATTTTATGTTCATTCTGCCACATACGAGCCCTTTGGATTAGTCCTATTAGAAGCAATGGCAGCATCGATGGTTTGTGTTTCCTTAAATGGCAAAGGCAATTTAGATATTCATGAAGAAGGTAGGAACGGCTATATTATTGACCCTGCTAATCCTAAAGCTTTTGCTCAAGCTTTGGTAAATTGTGCTAAACATCCTGAACGTTACTTACAAATTTCGGAATACAGTTATCATTTTGCAAAGCGATTTGATATTAAGCCCTATACTTCAAATTTGATTGAAATTTACAAGACTGCAATTGAAAACAAATCTGAATTAAAGTCCAGCTAATTCTCGTTTAGTCGGATAGGAGATTAATCACGCGCAATCTTTCCATTGAAAAACAAAAGTACTTCCGCTTTTTTATAAAATCAGTATTGAAAACCCCTCTGAGGCAAAAAAGATTTAATAAAATTGCTGCTACTAGCGATAAATCAGATCCTATCTGGAGTTGAGAAATAATATGGAACCAATTAAATTAAAACTGAGCTTCTCAATTTAATTGATTTAAATCTTTAGATAAAAAAAACACTACTTTTGAAACTTACCTAATTTATTCATTTTTTAATGAATATTCTTTACAAGTAATCGCTTAATAATGCAAAGAATTAGAACACTTTTCCGTCAAAGCTTTTTTTCCACGATAAACAACTTAATTAAACTACATCCATTCATGGTTTTGTTTAATTATATATTTGAAAGATCTCCATATTCTCTCATCGAAATCTTTAACAGACATATTAAAATTCCCAACAAACAATATGATTGGACAATTAAACTATACAATGGAAAGAATGTAACCGTTCGAATTCATAAGGATAATGAAAAAACTATGCATGTTGCATTGGGTTATAAATGGCATGATCGAGGTTTAAATATGATTGAAAATATCATGGTTGATTATCTAACGTCAAAACATCCGCAAAACTCAATATTTATAGATTGTGGTGCTAATTTAGGTATGCGTTCGCTTACGGCCTTAAGTAAAAACATGAAGGTTTATATGATTGAACCTAATGACGAAACAAATAAAATTAACTTAGAACGTTGTCGAATTAATAACTTTTCAAATTATGAATTAATCACGTTTGGAGTTTCTAATTCGGATGAGCAAAAGAAATTCTATTTCGACTCAACCTCTTATTTATCAACTTTGAATGCTGATGTTGCTAGTGAAGATAATATTAAAATAACAAATGTGACTTCAATTGAAGTCCGCAAACTCGATACAATATTTGAATCATACTTAACTACAGATATTAAAGCATATATTAAAATGGATATCGAAGGACATGAAATTGAAGCATTATTGGGTGCTGATAAACTAATTGATTCGATTTCTCCTACGATGATGATAGAAATCAATGAAAAGAACGAACATATCCAAATAATATTCAATAATATGCGAGAAAAGGGATATTTCATTTTTGAAAAATCTGAACCCGACGCACAAAATAAATTTCTCTCTTCTTGTCCCGAAAATGTATTGGATTATAATTTTATTTCGGATGACTTTCTATTTGTAAAAGATGAGGAAGTAATGACACTATTAAAACCATACTGCCACACAAAAAATTAAATATTTATTGCTTGTAATTCATCCTGACTAGGGTAAGAAATTAACACAGCACGATGTTTCCCTTGAAAAACAAACATACTTCCAGCAGCAACTGCAGAAGCTCCTGCTTGAATAGCTTGTTTTAAATGCGAAATATTCCCCGCTCCTCCACAAGCAATTACTGGGATTCCAACATGATGTGAAATTTCTTCAATAAGTGTCAAATCAAATCCTTCCATAACACCATCCCGATCAACCGAGTTCAATACAATTTCACCGGCTCCTTTTTGCTCCATCATTTGAGCAAATTCCAATACTGGCATGGAAAGCGACTTGGATGAATTCCTCACTACAACACGGTATTTTCCCCAAAAATCTTTCTTGACATCAATGGATGCTACGGTTGATGAACTTCCTAAGACATCCGCAGCGCGACTAATTAAATCGGGATCTTTTTCCAAAGCAGAGTTGATCGATACTTTCTCAATGCCCGCTTTGATTACCGCACGAATATCTTCCAGATTGGAAAGTCCACCGCCATAACATAAGGGCATAAATGCTTCAGTTGCAATTTCGGAGATATAACGAATATTCGGACGACGACCTTGAGCGGTAGCTGTGATATCTAAGAAGATGAGTTCATCAACCTCTTTATCATTGAATATTTTTACGGCATTTACAGGATCGCCTACGTAAACAGGCTTCTTAAATTTCTGGGTTTTCACCAAACTTCCTTCTAAGTTACACAGAAGTATTGGAATAACGCGCGATTGATACATGCTAAATGGCTTCTGTGAAATTGCGTAATAATGACATACCAAACTTATGGCTCTTCTCCGGATGAAACTGAACTCCCGAAATGTTCTCATGCTGAAAAGCAGAGCAAAATGAATATCCATATTCCGACATCAGTAATTGATCTTCGGATTGTGCCATTTTAAAATGATACGAATGAACAAAGTAAAAACGTGGTTGATCTGGTAAAACATCAACCAACTTACTCGACTTTACTTTTGCTATTTGATTCCAACCCATATTGGGAATTCTCAACTTACTTTCGGCTGCTAATTGAAAACGTTTAACCTCTCCTTGAACAAGACCCAAACCGGCTTTTTGCCCTTCTTCGCTTTTCTCTAACATCAATTGGGCTCCCAGACAAATGCCCAAAATGGGTGTTTTATCTACCATTGCTTTGTGGCGAATGAGCTCAACCAATCCAAACATCTCGAGCTGTTCCATTCCGCTATCGAATGCTCCAACACCCGGAAGTATAATGTGATCGGCTTGGCGGATTTTTTCCAAATCTCGGGTTATCTCACTTTTACGGCCAATCTTTTTCAGCATGTTATACACCGAACCGATATTGCCCATATCGTAATCTACAATCACTATCATAGAGTCAAAAGTACGCATTTGAATTTGCATTTTACAAGTGCAAGTCCTTAAAGAAAACGCGTATTTTCGCAAATCATGAAAAACGGCAAACGCTCCTTTCTTTACCTCATTGTTTCGGATTATCCTTATGGATTTGGAGAACCTTTTTTGGAAGATGAACTTGCTGTTATTGCAAGTAGTTTTGAGAAGATTTATCTTATTATTCCTGAACCTTTCAAAGCAAATAAAACGCAAGTCAAGTTTCATATTCCGACTAACGCTGAAATCGTGGAGTTCCAAATTCAGGAAAGTGGTTTGAATAAATTAATGGCGGCTTCCGCTTGGTTTTCAAGTTCGTGGAGATTAGAAAGAAAATTCATAAAGAACGTTTACAAACAAAAGTTCAATGTCTTGCATTTGAAGTTAATGCTTTCTTATGAGGCATTTGCGAACATGTTTGAGGAAAGGATGAACCAACTCATCAAGGAGCATGCACATCCTGAAAATCAAATCGTCCTTTACACATATTGGCTAACAAATGCTTCTTATGGGCTCTCGAAACTAAAAAAGAGAATGCCGCAACTTCATGTCGTCTCAAGATCGCATCGTTGGGACTGTTTTTATTATGTAAATCCAGGCAATTATCTGCCATTCAGACCGTGGATTGTTAAAGCGATGGATGGCATTTATCCTATTTCCGACGCAGGAACTAACTATCTCCGAAATCAACTTCCAGGCACCGAAATTTCTAAAATTCAAACGTCTCGCTTGGGTGTATTCTTAGAGGAAACCAAACCCAATCTAGCTAAAAAACCAAACCATCTTCGAATACTATCTATTGCATTTATCTCGCAAGTAAAGCGCATCGACAGAATTATTGATGCGCTTGCAATTATTGAAAATTGCACAATAGAATGGACCCACATCGGCAGTGCTCCCAATTTGAATGATCCAATATTTGAAATGGCTCGTCAGAAATTGACATCCCAAAAACATGTTCAATATCATTTTACAGAAGAACAGTCGAAGGAACAGATATATGATCATTTGCGCTCAAACTCTTCAGATGTGCTCTTGTGTACAAGCGAATCTGAAGGAATTCCAGTTTCTATGATGGAAGCAATTGGGTTTGGAATGCCAATCATTTCGGTTAATGTAGGAGGCATTGCTGAATTGGTCATCGATGGTGAAAATGGTGAATTAATGAACGCAGATGCGTCATCCTCAGAAATAGCCAAAGTCATAGAGAAATGGGCAAGATTGAATGAAAATGAATTTGAAATGCTATCAAGCAAAGCATATTCTAACTATTTGCAGTATTTTTCAGCGCCAAAGAATTATATGCAATTCTATTCCGAAGTTTTAAACGCATGAATCACCAATTACAAATTTGCTCGCGCTGTATTTTAGACACCAACGATTACCCAGAAATAACATTCGATAACGAAGGTGTTTGTTCGGTTTGTCATATTTACGACGACCTAGCTTTGAAAACTGTAAAGCGTGGCAATGAAGCTGAAAAAGCTATGGAAGTCATGCTTCAAGAAATTAAGTTAAAAGGGAAAGGTAAAGAATACGATTGCTTAATTGGTGTATCGGGTGGAGTTGACAGTACTTATCTTGCTTGGAAAGCGAAAGAATGGGGATTACGTCCATTAATTCTTCATGTCGATAATGGATGGAATACCGAGCTATCGGTAATGAACATTGAAAATTTGGTGAAAAAACTTGGATATGATTTGTTCACTTATGTAATTGATTGGAACGAGATTCGTGATTTGCAACTCGCATATATGCATGCATCTGTTTTAGATATCGATATCCCAACCGATAATGCTTATGCTGCAGCAATTTTTAAAATAGCCAACGAAAAAAATATTAAATACATCATTACAGGTCACAATACGGTTACCGAGGGATGGTTGCCTCCAACGTTTACACACTTCAAATACGACATTATAAACTTAAAGGCCATCCACAAGAAATTTGGTAAAGTGCCTTTGAAAACCTTTCCCTATTTAGGAGTAACAAAAGGTTGGTACTACATGAAAATAAAAGGATTAAAAACCTTTTCCCCGCTCAACTGGATTGATTACGATAAAAATGCAGTGAAGAAATTCATCCAAGAAGAATTAGGCTGGCGCGACTATGGCGGGAAACACTATGAAAATATTTTCACGCGCTTTTATCAAGGATACATACTTTATTCGAAGTTTGGAATTGATAAACGAAAATCGCATTTAAGTACTCTAATCTGTTCGGGACAAATTACACGCGAAGAAGCCTTAGAAGAAATAAAGAAAAATCCTTATCCAACAGATGAAATGCTGCTTGAGGATAGAGAATATTTAATTAAAAAACTTGGTATAACTGAGCAAGAATTTCAAAACTTAATGGACTTACCAGTTAAAAAACATACAGATTATCCTTCCATTTTGCATTGGTATGATCGATTGAGACCATACGTTAGAGCAGCAAAGAAAATAAAGCATAAAATTGCAGGTTAACAATTTGAAAAAAATAACATGAGACTTAAAGCGAAAAAATTACTTTCATTTATCTTTTTCAGATATTCTGCTTCTACTCCACTTCCTAAATGGAACTATTGGCTTGGAAGAATCTACAATGTGAAACTTCAAGGTAAAGTGAAGTCATTTAGCGAGCCAACTGCTGGTTGTAGTGCAAACATTAACATCATCATGGATTTGCTTGAACGCTCAAATAAACTAACGGGCGATATTGCAGAATGTGGTGTATTTCAAGGTGCGACGCTTGTTCCGCTCACACATTATATGAATTTATTGAAAGATACACGCCAAATTTATGGTTTCGATTCATTCGAGGGTTTTGGGAAGGCCGCGGAAATAGAAAGCGAAACAGATTTATCAGGACATATAGATATTGAAACGGTTATGTTTCAACAAACATCAATTTCACTTATTCAAAATAAGATTCGTCTAACCCAAACCAACACCGATCAATTGAATTTGGTTAAAGGATATTTCGAAAATAGTTTACCAACATACAATGCTCACAATTATAGCTTTGTGCACCTCGATTGCGATTTAGCTTCATCGTATCTCACTTGCCTCGAATTCTTTTTCCCTCGCATGAATAAAGGAGGCTTTATTCTATTCGACGAGTACCTCGACCCTATTTATACTGCCGCAACCGAAACCATCGACACATTTTTTGCAGATAAATTTGAAAAACCCATTCGCATTGAAAGCGATAATTATGTGAAGTATTATATTTTAAAAAATTAGGGCGGCCAAGCACGCTTTCCGCCTATATCCTTATTCGCAAACTCATAAGGGATGCCGGCTTCAATCGTTGCCGCTCTCTGTAATTACCCATTTAAGAATATCTATAAATTTTCACAATACATAAACCCCGAATCGTAATTTCGTAATTAATAATCCGTAATTAATAAT
>JBBALS010000021.1:0-14759 GCA_040402915.1 Flavobacteriales bacterium | reverse complement strand
CCCGCAATTTTTTTGAACATGTTGGTGTATAAGTTTCCTTGTTGAATTTAAATAAACACCTGTTTGATGATTAAATCCCTCTTAAATTTGATAATTCTCATCTCTTCCGCTCGAATTTATTTTTCATTTCAATAAATACAATTAAATGTCAAACCAATACAGCACTAAACGCTGGGTAATTTTGCCAGATGTTGATGATGCTTCAGTGGCAACACTTGCTGAACAATTGAATATCGATCCTCGCTTATCGAAAATGTTACTGCAAAGAGGCATTGAGAATTTCGATGAGGCAAAGCGGTTTTTTCGCCCTTCGTTAAGCGAATTGCACGATCCATTTTTAATGAAGGATATGGACAAGGCCGTTGCTCGAATTGAAGCAGCTCTTGAGGAGCAAGAAAACATTCTTATATATGGCGATTACGATGTGGATGGAACGACGGCTGTTGCATTGATGTATTCATACTTCCGAAATGTTTGTCCTGAGAAGATCCATTTCTATATTCCCGATCGACATATAGAAGGATACGGTATTTCATTTTTGGGAATTGATAAGGCAGAAGAATTGAATTGCAAACTTATTGTTGCGCTCGACTGTGGCATTCGATCTAACGATAAAGTTGAATATGCGTCAAGTAAAAAAATAGATTTTATCATTTGCGACCATCATATTCCCGGAGATACAATCCCGGCAGCCGTTGCCGTTCTCGATCCAAAACGAAGCGATTGCCCCTACCCTTTTAAAGAACTTTCTGGTTGTGGCGTTGGATTTAAACTCATTCAAGCCCTGAAGCAATCGATTCCCAACTCGGATATTTCTGAACAATGGCTCGATCTTGTTGCAACATCCATTGCGGCCGATATTGTTCCTATTGTGGGAGAAAACAGAATTCTTGCATATTTCGGAATGCATCAAATCAACACCAATCCTCGCCCAGGAATTCGCATGTTATTAAGCAGTGGCAAAGAGGGTTCTAAGAAAAATCCAGATAAGGAATTCAGTATTTCAGATCTTGTTTTTTCGGCGGCGCCTAAAATTAATGCGGCAGGAAGAATTGAACATGGTAAAAAAGCGGTGGAACTTCTTATTACCGAAGACACTGCAACAGCCGAGCAAATTCTCTTACAGATTAATGCACAAAACAGCAGACGCAAGGACCTCGATCAACAAATGTCTTCCGAAGCGCTTGCTTTTTTTGAATCGAATGCTGCATTGCGGAATGCAAAATCGACTGTATTATTTAAAAAAGAATGGCACAAAGGAGTTGTTGGGATTGTTGCCTCCCGGGTGATGGAAAAATACTATCGCCCAACTATTATTCTCACCGAATCGAATGGGAAAGCAACGGGAAGTGCGCGTTCGGTAAAAGGATTTGACATACACGAAGCATTAGTAAGTTGCTCCGATTTACTGGAACAGTTCGGAGGACATATGTTTGCCGCAGGTATGACCATGCCTTTGGAAAATGTAGAGGCATTTCAAAAACGGTTTGAGGAGATTGTTTCAAAAACCATCAAAGAAGAGTCATTAACTCCAGAAGTTGAGATTGATATGGAGATTGAATTGATTGATATTACCCCTAAATTTTATAGAATTCTAAAACAATTTGCACCATTCGGTCCAGGAAACATGGCGCCTGTTTTTATGACCAAACAACTAAGTGATGATGGAAATGGCAAAATTGTGGGCGCGACACATTTAAAAGTAAGGCTCGGAAAGCCAAATCAACCCTATATTGATGCCATTGCTTTTGGGAGGGCCGATATGCTTTTGCCCATTTCGAAAGGAATCCCTGTTGATGTTTGTTATACGTTGGATGAAAACCATTGGAATAATAAGATGACACTCCAGCTTATGGTAAAAGATATGAAGTGTTAAAATGTTTCGATCGATGATTTTAATAAATAGAAATTTTTCACAAAAATGCTTTTTTCTCGATTAAGAATTTTAATTTGCACTGATTTATAAAAAAAACCTATGAAAAAACTCATACTCGTATTTGGAATTTTTGCAAGCACTATTGCATTTGGGCAAACTTTTTCCGACAACTTTGACTCTTATACTGCGGGTTCTTATTTAGGCCCACAAAGTGCTGGGGCTTGGACAACTTGGAGCAATGCTCCCGGAGGAACGGAAGATGTTCTAGTATCTAGTGCAGAAGCATCATCTGGAGCCAATTCGCTTTATTTTGCATCTGCTGTTTCTGGAGGAGGACCTACCGATTTGGTTCATAATTTTGGTGTGCTAAACACTGGGCAATTTTCCCTAGAATTCAATATCAAAGTACAAGCTGGAAAAGCAGGCTACTTTAATCTTCAACGAAATGTAACCATTGGTGATGTTTGGTCTATGGACTGTAATTTCGCCGATAATGGAGATTTAATTATACTCAACCAATCGGGCCTTTATTTTACATCAACGTATACACAAGACCAGTGGTTTAACTTTAGAATGGAAATCAATTTCAATTCTAATGTTTGGGAAGTATTTATTGATGATGTTTCTGTTGGTTCATTTGCTAATACAGAGAATCAAATTGCGTCAATCGATATATTTCCTGTAGATCAAAACACCCCATTCAGTGCAGGATATTTCATTGATGATTTCCAATACACTGTTACACCTTATACATTGCCAACGGTAAACGGAGCGGCAAATTTGGTTTCATATAGCCAAGGAAATTTAGTGGGAACTGCTGTTACACCGAATGTAACTATTCGCAATTTAGGAGTTAACGTTATTACATCTGCAACATTAACAGTAGACTATAACGGTGCAAATATCTCGAACGATTTCACAGGATTGAATCTCGCATCATTAGCAACAACAACACTTACGATGCCTTCCACTTTATCTTTAGTTGCAGGAAGTAACACCATGACAGCTACTCTTAGCAATGTAAATGGAACTATTGATGGTGATTCTGCTGATGATCAAACTTCCATCGTTATAAATGCTATTTCACCTGCAATTGGTAAAATGGTAGTTGGCGAAGAAGGAACAGGAACTTGGTGTCAATGGTGTCCTCGTGGTGCTGTTTTTATGGATATGATGGAAACAAAATATCCTGGATTTTGGGCTGGAATTGCCGTTCACAATGGCGATCCAATGACTGTAACAGAATATGACGCAGCATTAACAGTAAGCGGATATCCAAGTGCTTTGGTTGATCGCGGAGCTGAAATGGATCCTTCCGAAATGGAAGTTGCATTCTTAGACCATGTTGTTTTAGCTCCAAGTGCATTCATTACAAATGGTGCAAATTGGGATGCCTCTACTCGTATTTTAGATGTATCTATTTCGGCAAATTTCCAAACAGCCGCTGACAATAATTTCAATCTTGCCATTGTTCTTACCGAAGACGAAGTAACTGGAACAGGATCAACTTACAACCAATCAAATGCTTATGCCGGCGGTGCTAGTGGGGTTATGGGTGGTTTTGAGTCATTGAGTAATCCTGTACCGGCGGCTCAAATGGTTTACAATCACGTTGCGCGTGCAATTGCCCCTTCTTTTGGAGGAACTAATATCGCATTTCCAGCAACGATTAATTCAGGAGAAATTTATACCATCAATGCAAGCTTTACGCTTCCTACCACATGGGATGAAACCCAAATGCATATTGTAGGTATGTTGGTAAACCAATCGGGAACTATCGACAACGCTGGAAAAGCTACTTTAACAGAAGCAATTGCGAATGGATTTGTTTCAGGAACTTCCATTGCAACGGGTATTGCTAATCAAAATCAAATTGATGCAAATCTTGCGGTATATCCGAATCCAGCAGATGAATTTACATCCATCAAGGTTCAATTAAAGAACGAGCAAAATGTTTCGTTGAAATTAATTGATATGAACGGTCGCACTGTTGCTTCTCGCAATTATGGACAAATGAATGGCGCATCCGAAATTCAATTAAACACCGTGAATTTCGAAGCGGGTCTCTATTTAATTCAATTAACTTTAGACAACACTATTGTTAGTAGTCGTTTAATTATTGAATAATACAAGATTGCAAAATACAAAGGGTGACCAATGAGTCGCCCTTTTTTATGCATGTATGTTTGGGAAGGAGTAAAAACAAAAAGCCCCATTTCTGGGGCTTTTTAATTATTATGATGAAGCGAAATTATGCTCCTAATCGTTTTTGCAATTCAAGATTTAATGCTTCAAGAAAATCTTCGGTATGAAGATATTGATCTTCGCCCACCTTGTTTCCATAAATACACACCGCCAAATCTTTGGTCATTTTTCCACTTTCTACAACATCCACACACACCTTTTCCAATGTTTGACAGAAGTTAATTAACTCTTGGTTGGCATCTAAGTTTCCTCTGTGCTCCAAACCGCGTGTCCAAGCAAAAATACTTGCAATTGGATTCGTGCTCGTTTTTTTACCTTGTTGATGCATACGGAAGTGACGCGTAACCGTTCCATGTGCGGCTTCGGCTTCCATCGTTTTTCCATCTGGTGTAACCAACACGGATGTCATCAAACCTAAAGATCCGAAACCTTGAGCAACGGTATCACTCTGAACATCACCATCGTAATTTTTACACGCCCAAACAAAATTTCCATTCCACTTCAAAGCAGATGCAACCATGTCGTCAATTAAACGATGCTCGTATGTAATGCCTGCAGCTTCCATCTTAGCTTTAAATTCAGCCTGATAGATTTCTTCAAAAATATCCTTAAAACGACCATCGTATTTTTTCAGAATCGTGTTTTTGGTACTCAAATAAAGCGGCCATTTTTTGCTGATTGCCTGATTGAAACAAGCGCGCGCAAAACCACGAATCGATTCATCGGTATTGTACATTGCCAGGGCAACACCATCACCTTTGAAATTATACACTTCATGTTCAATTACTTGTCCGTCTTCACCTTCAAATTTAATCGTTAGTTTACCTTTTCCCGTTGTACGAAAATCGGTAGCACGGTATTGATCTCCAAAAGCGTGACGACCGATACAAATTGGAGCTGTCCAATTTGGAACTAAACGTGGAACGTTTTTGCAAACGATTGGCTCGCGGAAAACAGTTCCATCCAAAATATTACGGATTGTTCCGTTAGGGCTTTTCCACATTTGCTTTAAGCCAAATTCCACAACACGCTCTTCGTCGGGTGTAATGGTTGCGCATTTTATTCCAACATTGTATTTTTTAATGGCTTCTGCAGCATCAATGGTAACCTGATCGTTAGTTGCATCGCGATGCTCCATTCCTAGATCATAATATTTAATATCCAGGTCGAGGTATGGAAGAATTAATTTATCCTTGATAAAATGCCAAATGATGCGGGTCATTTCATCCCCATCAAGCTCGACTACGGGATTTGCAACTTTGATTTTGTTCATGTCTTGTAAATGAAGCGATTAATAAAGAATTGGGATTTTTATTCCCGGGCTGCAAAGGACGTTAACCTACATCATTTTCACAAGCATTAAACTCAATATTATTAAATTCATCATTTCTTTATTTTTCTAGCAATACAATCAATAAGACTATTATTTCCAAATAGAAAAAATGTATTTTGCATCACGAAATTCGACTCTATGCATATTGAGTTTTCTAAAGGAGTTATTCGATACAAGACAGAGGGAAATGGTCCTGCAATCGTTTTTTTACATGGTCACATGGAGAACTTACAAATTTGGAAAAAGTATTCCAAGAAGCTCTGTGCACGATTTCGTGTAATTCGCATAAACCTTCCTGGGCATGGAAAATCATCGGTTTTTTCTGAAACACATAGCATGGAATTTATGGCAGAAGCGGTTTCGGCTGTACTCCATCACGAAAAAGTAGAGAAAGCACTTGTGGTTGGACATTCAATGGGTGGTTACGTTGCTTTAGCCCTCGCAGAAGCGCAACCGGAAATGTTTAAAGGACTCATTCTTTTTAGCTCCATTTCATTTGCCGATACAAAAGAACGTCAAAACGATCGAGAGCGAGCCATGAAAGCTGCCGACGCTCATAAAATGAAGTACATCACATCGGTTATTCCCAATTTATTTTTTGAGCGTAGTGGACTTAAGGCAAATAAGCGAATATTCAAAATGGTTAAGATTGCAGCCAAGCAGCCAAAGGAAGGAATCATTGCTGCAATTCATGGAATGCAAATTAGAAAAGACCGAACGCATATTTTGCAAAACTTAAACGTTCCGATTCTTTTTATTGCTGGGAAAGATGATTTTCTTATTCCACTCGAACGCATGGAGGAAATGAGTAAGCAAGCACCCAACGCAAAACTCACGGTGATAGAAAACTGCGGACATGCTGGATTTTTTGAGCAAGAGAAAGAATGCTATAAAGCGATTCAAGAATTTGCATTTGAAAAAATACTTTGATTTTGTATGTATTGATTTTCATGAAATTCCGTTTTCAATAATAGCGCACTAAAAAAAACAATCACATGAATAAATTCCTTTTAATCCTAACGTTGGTTTTAATCACATTAAGTTCTTGCAATAGAAATAATGTTAAACCTGAAGTTTATAATGATTCGCTTGTTTTGCACCAAATTCGAGTTGTAGAAAAAGCCGATAAATTGCAAGATGCATATGACTCTTACGTGGAAAAAGAAATGCTATACCGTCATAAAGAACTTAGTAATCAAATTGACGCTTCCATTTTGGCCATTGAAACGATGGAGCCATTCAATGGAGACGATACATATAAGGTTGCTGCTTTGGAAATGATTAATGGTTATAAAAAATTATTAAACAAAGAATACAAAGCGGCCGAAAAAATATTGGAACAACCCGATAGTTTATATTCCGATGGCGATGAAGCACGGCTTGAAATGTTGTACAAACAAATTGATAAGATTAGCTCAACGTTCAATGCAGACTTCAAAAAAGCACAGGAAACGTTTTTGAAGAATAACAAGATCACAATCAAGCCAGCGGTTAAAAAAGTTGATTAATTATGGAAAATTTACGTTATCCAATTGGAAATTTTATCCTTCCAGATTCTTATTCAAATGAAGCAATTCAAGGTTGGATTCAAGATTTAAGAAATCTCCCTTTGGAATTCAGAACCATTGCAGAATCTCTCAGTCCTCAGCAACTCAATTCTCCTTATCGTCCTGATGGTTGGACTGGTCTGCAGGTTATTCATCATGTTGCCGATTCACACATGAATGCCTTGGTTCGAATTAAGCTAACACTTACGGAAGAAAATCCAACGGTAAAGCCTTACATCGAAGAGGAATGGGCCAAACTAACTGACTACTCTCTTCCAATTGAAGTTTCACTTTCTATGATTGACAGTATTCACAAACATATTACTGCTGTTCTTGAAAGTTTAAATGAGGCTGATTTTCAGCGTCCATTTACACATCCTCAATACCAATATACGCGTCCTTTGGCTTATTTATGCGCTTTGTATAGCTGGCATGGAAAACACCATACCGCACATTTGAAACTTTTATAAATCGAGAGCATCGCTTTTTATTAGCGGTATTCCGTTCGAAGAACTATTTTTGCGGCTCAATTTCATTTAAAATGAGTGCGCATAATCAAAATCGAATTGCCGACTGGCTTTTAACAACACCCGAAAATCAAGAAATTACCGTGTCCGGATGGGTAAGAACTAAACGTGGAAATAAAGACATTGCTTTTATTGCGCTGAGCGATGGGTCCACAATCAACAACATGCAAATTGTTGCAGATCTTTCGAAATTTGATGAAGAGTTATTGAAAAAAGTACAAACGGGTTGCAGTCTGCGCGTTGTCGGAAATCTAGTTGCCTCTCAAGGAACAGGACAAGTCGTTGATTTACTCGCATCACACATTACTATTTTGGGAGAAGCTGATGCCGAAACTTTCCCGCTTCAAAAGAAAAAACACACCCTCGAATTTCTTCGTGAAATTGCGCATCTTCGTCCAAGAACAAACACATTTGGGGCTGTACTTCGCATTCGTCACGCTTTATCGTTTGCCATTCATAACTATTTCAATCAACACCACTTTTATAATATTCACGCTCCAATCATTACTGGTTCGGATGCTGAAGGTGCAGGAGAAATGTTTCGTGTTACTACGCTCGATTCATTAAATCCACCTAAAAGCGAAGACGGATCCGTAGATTTTACTCAGGATTTCTTTGGGAAAGAATCGAACCTCACAGTATCTGGTCAATTGGAATCGGAATTGGCTGCCATGGCACTTTCGCGTGTTTACACATTTGGACCAACTTTCCGTGCAGAGAATTCTAATACAACTCGTCACCTAGCTGAGTTCTGGATGATAGAACCTGAAATGGCATTTTTTGAATTGGAAGACAACATGGATTTGGCGGAAGATTTTCTTAAATACCTGATTCAATATGCCATGGAGCATTGCGCCGACGACTTAGCGTTCTTAGAAAAACGCTTGTTGGAAGAGGAAAGTCAGATGAAGAAAGAAGATCGAAATCCAATGGCACTTCTCGAAAAATTGAAATTTGTATCAGAACAGCCATTCGAACGCATCACCTATACCGAAGCTATTTCAATCTTAGAAAGAAGCGGTAAGAAATTCGAATTCCAAGTGAAATGGGGAGTTGACTTACAAAGTGAACACGAGCGTTATTTGGTTGAAAAACACTTCAAAAAGCCGGTAATCTTAACCAATTATCCAAAAGACATCAAAGCTTTTTACATGAAGCAAGATGAAGATGGGAAAACGGTTCGTGCTATGGACGTTCTATTTCCGGGAATTGGAGAAATTATTGGCGGCTCGCAACGCGAGGAAAACTACGAGAAATTAAGTCGTCGTATTGATGAAATGGGTATTCACCGTGAAAGTCTTTGGTGGTACTTGGAAACTCGTCAATATGGAACCGTTCCACACAGTGGATTTGGCTTAGGCTTCGAACGTTTGATTTTGTTTGTTACTGGAATGGGTAATATTCGTGATGTAATTCCTTTCCCAAGAACACCTAAAAACCTAGAGTTTTAAATTATTCCGAAAGAACAAACCGAACATTACAGGCCATCATTTCGGTGCGCATTTCGGTACAAATTCCATAACGGTAAACGAATACATTCTTTTTTCCATCGGGTTGAATCAATTCGTATTCGCCTTCTCGGAGATTTTTTATTGGAACAAATGCGCCCAAACGCTCCGAAAAAAGTTCCTTCATTCCAAGTGGTTCGTGGTGATATAATCGTCCAACACTAAATGGAATCTGGGTTATAATTCGGTTTTTTTGTCCTGCATCGTTGGTGAGAATGTATCCTCCAGTTGTTTTTTGCAAACTGATTTGTTCATTCACATGGTTATTTACTTTCTTGAAAGACGAGGCACTTTCTAGTCCTGAAGCAGTGTAATTCACTTGAATAAGTGACAATACATTGGTAAAAGGGAAATGGATATTGGTTTCGAGGCGGATTTTAAATGACTTATCAGAAGCTCGAGTTAGCTGAGCATGCAAAGTTCCGCGTTTACTCCCGCTCACATAAACGGTATATGTTAGATTTTGTGTGTATTCCTCAGCTACTTTCCTAATCGGTGATTTGAAAGAAGATGAAAGCAAGACAATAATTATCAATGCAATGAGTGATATATTGAATACTGATTTGCTTGGATTTGATAGCGAAAAATTCATCAATAAGGGATACGCAAACACATTACAAAAAGATTCCGTGAAATTAAATTGAAATGGATAACATAAAACGGACTAAAGAATTTTACATACAATGAAACAACATATAAACTGAAGCGTTTGAAAAATGAATCAAGAATAGCCCATGATTCTGAAACAGCCGAACCCAATTTTTATTAAAATTCATTAACATTGCAGTACGATGCTCAAGCAAGGTTTACAACAAAAACTCTTACAAAAACTTTCTCCCCAACAAATTCAATTGATGAAATTGTTGCAGGTTCCAACCGTTGCATTGGAACAGCGCATAAAGGAAGAACTCGAGATTAATCCTGCGCTTGAAGAAGGTGCCGACAAAGACGATTCTTCAGACGAACCAAATACCGATGACCCATTTGGGGATTCGAACGATGGCGAAGAAGAAGCGCATGCTGATCAAAACCGAGAAGATTTCGACTTAAGTGCTTACATCGATGATGACGAAACGCCTGCTTACAAAATGGCGGCGAACAATTACAGTCCCGACGATGAACGCAAGGAAATTCCATTTGCAGGTGGACAAGGATTTCAAGAGCAGCTAATCAGCCAACTTGCGCTTCGTAATATTAAAGCTGAAGAATTCCCCATTGCAGAATACCTGATAGGAAACATCGACGAAGATGGATATTTACGAAGAGACATCAGTTCGATTGTTGATGACTTGGCTTTTTCACAAAACATTCTGACATCCGAAGAACATGTTATTCGATTATTGAAAGAAGTTCAGGAATTGGATCCTCCTGGAATTGGAGCAAGAGATTTACAAGAGTGTTTGCTTATTCAGCTGCGTCGGAAAGAATATCAAACCGTTGAATTAAAAACCGCAGCGGTTATTTTACGTGATTGCATGGAAGAAATTTCGCGCAAGCATTACGATAAGATTGCAAAGAAACTTGAATTAACAGACGATGAATTAAAGGCTGCAATCAAAGAGATTCTGAGACTCAACCCAAGACCAGGAAATTCTCAAAGTGAGTCGGCGAAAAGCACACAACACATCATTCCAGACTTTATACTTACTAACAATGAAGGCGTTTTGGAGCTTCAACTCAATTCAAGAAACGCGCCTGACCTAAAAATTAGTAAGACCTACCAAGAAATGCTGGTTCATTACAGCAAATCGCAAAAAAATTCAAGCAAAGAACAACGTGATGCAGTTGTATTTGTAAAGCAAAAGATTGATTCGGCACGCTGGTTCATTGATGCGATAAAGCAACGACAACATACGTTAATGCTTACCATGCAATCTATCTTGGAATATCAGTACGAGTATTTTTCAACTGCTGATGAAACCAAACTTCGTCCAATGATTCTGAAAGACATTGCTGAAAAGGTGTTCATGGATATTTCAACGATATCACGAGTTGCAAACAGCAAGTATATTCAAACATCCTTTGGTACGTTTTTACTTAAATCCTTCTTCTCCGAATCTTTGTCAACCGATACAGGCGAAGAAGTTTCAACACGAGAAGTGAAGAAGATTTTAGAAGAATGTGTCGCTGCCGAAGACAAACACAATCCTGTTACTGACGACAAACTTGCGCAAGTGCTTCGCGAGAAAGGATACAATATTGCTCGTAGAACGGTTGCAAAATACCGTGAGCAACTGAACATTCCCGTTGCACGAATGCGCAAAGAACTTTGATTTTTTAGTTACTAATGACTAACGTATCCGATAAAAAAACATTTCGCTTCCTTGCATTAGGCGATTCGTATACCATTGGCGAGGCGGTTCCTGAGAACGAATGCTGGCCAATGCAATTGGTTGAAATGTTGAATGCTGCGGGGAAACTATTTAGCAAGCCACAGATAATCGCAACAACGGGTTGGACAAGCGATGAATTAATCGCCGCCATAAAAATTGAAAAACCGCAAGGGCCATTCGATCTTGTTTCTTTACTTATAGGCGTTAACAATCAATACAGAGGATATTCAAAAGAAGTGTATGCCAAGGAATTTGAAGACTTATTGAATCAAGCCAATGATTTTGCAGGCGGAATTGCTATTCATGTTGTGGTTGTTTCAATTCCCGATTGGGGTGCAACGCCATTTGCAGAAGATCGAAATCGCGAGGAAATCGCTTTGGAAATAGATCAATACAATAACATTAACCGGGAAATAAGTTTGCAAAAAGGAGTTCATTACTTCGACATAACACCAGGTTCTCGATTAGCTCTTTCTGACAATACGCTTGTAACGTCCGACAAACTTCATCCTTCAGGCATTGAATACCTTAAATGGGCGAATGCTATCTATAATTTAATAGCTCCGATTTATTGAAAATTTATTCCAAATACCTGATGGCTTGCGCCATATTCTTTACTTGAAGTTTCTTTAGAATATTCTTGCGGTGTGTTTTTATTGTATTGACTGAAAGAAGAAGTTTTTTCGAAATTCCCATTGAAGTTAAACCAATTCGGATTAATTGCAAAATTTCCAATTCTCTCTTACTAAGTTTAATGGTAAGTTCGATTTCAGGATCTGGGAAAAACTCAATCATGCGACTACTTGTTTTCAAAACTCCAAGAACCTGCATGGAATGATGTTCATTGAAAAGCTCTGTGATATAAGCCAAATCTAATGGAGGAAAATCGGCGCTCCATTTGACTTGCTTGTTGCACTGCATAACCCAAGAAAACTCGCCGGTTTCTTTTTTTAATCGAAAAAACAAACTGAGTTGTGTGCTTTCTTTTTCAACATCCTTCATCTTAGCAAACTCTGCGAGCGTTCGCTGAGTGATATTTAAACATTTTATAAAATCGTCCGGGTGCACTCGGTCTTGCATTATTTTTATACCATATTGGGTTATGTATTCGCGATTGCTTTCCATTAATTCAGCAAAATAATCATTGAAATAGGTATATTTTCCTTGCTCGTAGTTATAAATAAATGCAGCAATTCTTAATTCCGAAAGTGCATTTAGTGATAGTAAAGACGACTTAAGAAATTCCTCTGCATTTCTATTTATTCGAGAATGCTTCGTGTTTTGAATCCATGTATTTAAATGTTGAGAGATGACATCATGAACCGCTTCAAAATCAAACATAAATAGGGCTTTTGTACATATTCTGAAATAAAGAACGCGCAATATAAATACTCATCTTAAAAATCACATAATTATTTGATATAATAGAAGTGGTAGCGTATATTTGCCATCTGTTTAGATTAAGTCTAAATAATAATTTGCACTTAAAACATTGTTAAATTTCATTTGTTCAATGTTAAACATACACACTTATGATAACAGTATCTGAAACGGCAAAAGAAAAATTGCTAAGCTTGATGGCCGAAAGTAATCATAATGCCGATAGTTTTTTACGCGTTGGTGTTGAAGGAGGAGGTTGTTCTGGACTTTCTTACAAGATGGATTTTGATGCGCAACGGATTGACGGGGATCAGCTTTTTGAAGACAAGGGAGTTAAAATTTTAGTTGACAAAAAGAGTTTTCTTTATTTAGTGGGAACGGTGTTGGAATATTCGGGCGGATTGAATGGAAAAGGCTTCGCTTTCAATAATCCTAATGCTTCAAGAACTTGTGGATGTGGCGAAAGTTTCGCAGTGTAATTAGAAAATAAACCATGGCTACCGAAGGGAACGAAATTCTTGAATCGCATATCAACTCCGATTATAAATACGGTTTCACCACCGATATTGAAATGGATTCTGCGCCAAAGGGGCTCAATGAAGACATTATCCGTTTTATTTCTGCGAAGAAAAATGAACCACAGTGGCTTCTCGATTATCGACTTAAGGCCTTTCGTCATTGGCTTACTTTAGACGAACCAACTTGGGCCCATGTTCATTACCCAAAAATCGATTTCCAAAACATCATCTATTATTCAGCACCTAAAAAATCAAAACAACTTAATAGTCTCGACGAAGTTGACCCGGAGCTTTTGAAAACATTCGAGAAGTTGGGGATTTCGCTTTTAGAACAGAAGCGCCTAACAGGAGTTGCCGTTGATGCAGTAATTGATTCGGTTTCTGTAAAAACTACGTTCAAAGAAAAATTAGGTGAATTGGGTATCATTTTCAGCTCATTCAGTGAAGCTGTTCACGAACATCCAGAACTCATTAAAAAATACATGGGTTCGGTTATTCCGTATACCGATAACTATTACTCGGCATTAAATTCAGCCGTATTTACTGATGGTTCATTCTGCTATATTCCCAAAGGAGTTCGTTGTCCGATGGAATTATCGACCTATTTCAGAATCAATGCTTCCGGAACAGGACAGTTTGAAAGAACGTTAATTGTGGCCGACGAAGGCGCTTATGTCAGCTACCTTGAAGGATGCACCGCACCGATGCGCGACGAGAATCAACTGCATGCTGCGGTGGTAGAAATTATTGCACAAGAGAAAGCGGAAGTAAAATACAGTACTGTTCAAAATTGGTATCCTGGTGACAAAAACGGGAAAGGTGGGATTTACAATTTCGTAACAAAACGTGGAATCTGCGCAGGTTTTGGAGCTAAAATTTCCTGGACACAGGTCGAAACAGGTTCTGCCATTACGTGGAAATATCCAAGTGTGATTCTCAAAGGTGATAATTCGGTTGGAGAATTTTATTCGGTTGCCGTCACTAACAACATGCAACAAGCCGATACAGGAACCAAAATGATTCATTTGGGAAAAAACACCAAAAGCACCATCATTTCCAAGGGAATTTCGGCTGGAAAAAGTCAGAATAGCTACCGCGGTTTGGTGAGAATTAGTCCCAAAGCAAGCAATGCACGAAATTTCTCGCAATGCGATTCTTTACTCATGGGAGATCAATGTGGGGCGCATACGTTTCCATACATCGAAATTAAAAACCCAAGTGCCATTGTTGAGCATGAAGCAACAACCTCTAAAATTGGAGAAGACCAGCTTTTCTATTGCAAACAACGTGGAATCGATACCGAAAAGGCAATTGGCTTAATTGTAAACGGTTACTGCAAAGATGTATTGAAACAATTACCCATGGAATTTGCGGTAGAAGCACAAAAGCTGCTTTCCATTAGTTTAGAGGGAAGTGTAGGATAATTTCTTTCTTGGAATTAAGCGTTTTGTATTCTAATCAAACTATGCTTGTGAATCAGAAAACCAACTGATTTGATTTCCATTTATTATCTGTTTGCAATTAATTGTAGC
>JBBALS010000020.1:12380-14944 GCA_040402915.1 Flavobacteriales bacterium | reverse complement strand
AAAATAAAATCTAGTTGCCAATGGAAATGTCGTTTGAGAGCTCGTTGCGGTCGTCGGAACGAAATGGGAAATATTCTTTTAATTGTTTGCCGGCCAATTCAATAGCACCAACAAGACCATCGGCCATTTTATTTTCCTTAAATTGGGAAACAAGGAAATCACGGGCAGTATCCCAAAAGCCATCGGGAACAACGGCATTGATTCCAGAATCGCCTAATATCGCAAGCTTTCGGTCTTTGCAAGCTACATAAATCAATACGCCATTTTTTTCTAAAGTCTGCTCCATTTTTAAAGCATAAAAGACTTCAACGGCCCGATCTACGGCATCCAATTTACACTTCGATTCTATGTGAATACGAATTTCACCCGATGTTTCTTTCTCGGCCCACTCTATCGCTTTCAGGATTTTGTCTTCTTCTTCCTGAGTTAAAAATTTCTTAGCCATTAGAATTTCACTTCTGGAGCTTTGTCAGAACCTGCAGCTGCTTTGAAATAATCTTTTGGTGTAAAACCAAATATTCCTGAGAATAAATTATTGGGGAATGAACGAATATGGCTATTGTAATCTTTCACAACTTCATTAAATGTTTTTCTCTCAACAGCAATTCTGTTTTCGGTTCCTTCTAATTGAACCTGCAAATCACGGAAGTTCTGATTTGCTTTTAAATCAGGATATGCTTCAACGGAAACTAGCAAACGCGATAATGCCGATGAAACTCCTTGTTGTGCCTGCTCAAATTTTTGGAAGCTGGCAGCATCTAATTTACTAGCATCAACTTTAACACTCGTTGCACTTGCTCTTGCCTGCATTACGGCTTCCAAAGTTTCTTTCTCGAAATTTGCAGCGCCCTTAACGGTGTTAACTAAGTTGGGAATAAGGTCTGAACGGCGTTGATAAACATTCTCAACTTGAGCCCATGCGCTAGAAACGGCCTCTTGTTTCTCTACCATTTTATTGTAAGAACATCCTCCCATTCCAAATAGAAGGATTCCAACTAATAATACAATTCCAATTGTGACGATACTTTTCATGTGTTTTTGGTTTTTATAAAAATATTTCGAGCCGGGGAACAACAACCATTCCCGGCTCAAATTACAACAAACCAAATTATCTTATTCTATAAAATGCAATTATTTCGTCATGATTTCTGAAATTAATTAGGACTATGCGTCAATATGTCACTAAACTAAATTGATGCTATGAATTCGATGAATTGGAATTACAACGCCGCCTTTTAACATAATGGCTGCTTCGGTAGTTGCCCAAATGGTGGTATCAACCATTTTACTTCCATCGCGGTCTTCGAATACAATTTTAACTTTGTTGTGATATAAATTGCTTAAAACAGTTGCCCGTTCGAGCATAGTGCGCCTCTCCGAAGCAGATTCTTGACTTTTTAGAACTTCTTCTCTTGGAAAAACCATATTCTTTACAGTTTCTTTTTCAACTAAAGGCACATTGCGCATAATTTCAGATTTTTAAATGTTTATGCTGTCCAATACGGCATCAGGAAAAAGAGAGTTTCAAATGGCCTATCTCATGCAATTGTTAACCGGATAATATTTTTACTATCCTGAGAAGCAGCAAAACGCCTATCAATTCTACGATTTACGATCCAAACGACTTCATTATTACAAGTTAAAATCCATTGTTCTTCACGCTCCTGAGGAAGCAATTTACTATCGGTAAAATAATCGCTTAAAAGCTTGCGACCAATCATGCCGGAAGGCCAGAAAAAATAACCTTTTTGCCACTTTCTTAAGCTTAATTCTCCCTGGATTTTATCGACCAAGACCCAGGCTTCATTTTTAGTCGCAAAGCCAATATCAACAGGTATTTCATCAAAATACTCGAGTACTATTTCTGGTTGATGAACATTCTCTTCCGCCGAAACCTTTGTAACCACCTTATTAACAGAAAGATAAACTCGGTTTAATTGTACTGAATACCCTCCAGTCTGAAAGTGTTGTATATGGGTATTTGTAAGGTTTTGCGCTATACATCCACAAAGTCGCCAAGAAAACACGTATTTTTTTAACAGTTCATGTATCAAAAACTGCGGATTTGCCTCGTTTAATAAATCAGTTTTCAATACCGTAAACCCATGCTCCGTTTGGTTTACATGCAATTGTATCCAAGCATGTGTAAACGAGGAAAGTTGCGATTGTTCCGATTTCAAACGTCCGACAGATTCTAAGACCATCTGTAAATAATTCGCCTGTACATTCTTCAGTTCTGGGAGGAGATTTAATCGAATTGCATTGCGTAAATACTTATCCGATTGGTTGCTTTTATCTTCTCTCCATGTTAATTTATTTGCTTGTGCATATTCGAGCAACGTTTCTTTCGTGAAATCTAAAAGCGGTCTGAAATTAATCCCGCTTTGTTCGCTCATTCCCGACAGGCCCTCACTACCACTTCCTCGTAATAGCTTTAAAAAAAAGGTTTCAATTTGATCGTCCGCATGATGGGCTAGAAAAATGGCTCTTAGATGATGCTTCTTTTCAAGTTCCGAAAACCAATCATACCGAATTCGTCTTGCGGCCATTTGCAAAGATTCATT
>JBBALS010000020.1:7962-12280 GCA_040402915.1 Flavobacteriales bacterium | reverse complement strand
GTTCCGAAAACCAATCATACCGAATTCGTCTTGCGGCCATTTGCAAAGATTCATTTGGATGATGAAGCATGCTGTTTTTTGCATCAAAAACTTCTACTTCCCAACTATACAATTCGGCTAGTTGACGCGCAAGAGCTTCATCTTTATCGGAATCTTCATTGCGTAAACCATAATTTACATGTGCAATGATACCAGAGAATCCAGACCTCGAAAGTAAATCAAGCAGTACAACCGAGTCCAATCCACCGCTCAAAGCAAGCATGAAACGCCCATCTCCGACAGGAAAATTAAAGGACTCTAGTTTAAGTTGAAAATCCTGGAGTAGGCCGCTCATCGAACTAAACTTTGAAGAAGCGCCTCTGCTTTTAACAGACATTCATTGTATTCTGCATTTGCATTGGCTTTATGTGTAATAGCGCTGCCAGTTGAGAATGACAGATATCCATTTGTTTGATTCCATGTAAACGAACGAATCATCACAGCGAAATCGAAGTTTCCTTCGGCGGTAAAATACCCCAATGCACCTGAATAAATCCCTCGTCGGAATGTTTCCGTTTCTTCGGCAAGTTGCATCGCGCGTATTTTCGGAGCTCCTGTCATAGAACCCATGGGAAATGCCTTCATTAAAGCATCAATACCATTTGTTTCATCTTCCAATTCTGCTTGAATCGTTGAAATCATATGCAGAACCGTTGCAAAGGGATAGATCGCACACAACTCTTTCACAACAACAGTTCCTGATTTTGCGTAATGCGTAAGATCATTCCGCACCAAATCAACAATCATCACATTTTCGGAGCGCTCCTTTTGATCGTTTTTTAATTGAATGCCCGCTTTTTTATCGAGCTCTGCATCTCCTGTTTTTCGGATGGTTCCTTTAATGGGCTGAGAAATTAAAGTGTTCCCTTGCTTGTTCAGAAATCGCTCTGGACTTGAACCCATCAACCAAACATCATCGTTTTTCATCAAAACAGCAAATGGCGCAGGCGAACGTTCATTGAGTTTTTGAAACACGGTCAATGGATCTAAGTCGACCACGTGTGCGCTAAATTGCATGCAATAGTTAATTTCATAAATATCGCCGCGCGAAATATGATTTTGAAGCCGATTAAAATACTGCGTGTATTGCTCTTCGGTCAAATTGGATTTCATCTCGATTGCATCAAAATCGATTGCGTTCTTATGTTCCGGATGCCGCATTTTCGCAAAATCCATGTTTCCAAATTCAATTGAATTACCAGCACGATCTTCCCCAATGATAAGTTCGGGTTCAAAAAATGAAAGCAGCGGAAAATTCGTTAAATCGGAATTGTTAGAGGATAAATTCTCCAAGTTGTTTTTCAAGTCATACGTTAAAAAACCAGGAATTATAGGTGTATTGCCTGTGGTTTTTAAGAATAATTTCAATTTTTCCCAAGGAGATTCTTCTTCTTTATTTAGGGTTAACGTGTTCGAATTTCCTGCCAATATAACCCACGAGAATCTTCCATAACAATCGTCATAACCATTCGATTCTAACAAATACACATGTTTGAAGGAATGTGCCAATGTTCTAAATAAAAGAATACGATCTTGAAAAGTCGGTTTCATAGTTGATTCGTGTGCGAAGTTACGAAGGCATTTCATATTCGTGTAAATCTATCAACAAGTCATACCTTGAAAAATCAATTTTTTAATTTAAAACGATTGTAGATTTTGCTTAGGTTTGAGCATCGACATGAAAATTTTCTATTTCCCCGGACATTATTATTTATTTATACGCAACGTTTTTCGTAAACCGCAACGTTTCGGATGGTTTCGTAAGCAATTGTTGTATGAAATCAATTCCTTAGGGATAAATTCATTGCCCATCATTACAATTATTTCCCTTTTCATGGGAGCCGTTATTACCATTCAAACGGCCTTTAATATTGACAGTCCTTTTATTCCGTTGTATGCTGTTGGCTTGGCCACGCGCGACTCCATTATCTTGGAGTTTTCTCCTACAATTATAAGTTTAATATTAGCAGGTAAAGTGGGGTCGAGTATCGCTTCGGAGATAGGAACGATGCGTGTTACAGAGCAAATCGATGCCCTCGAAATTATGGGGATAAATTCATCCTCGTATTTGGTTTTACCTAAAATTATTGCTGCGGTTCTTATCAATCCATTTCTGATTATTCTGAGTATGTTTCTTGGAATTGCTGGCGGTTGGTTTTTTGGAGTTATTGCTGGAAGTGTCACAACTACTGAATATCTATATGGAATTCAATTTGCTTTTAGGCCCTTTTATGTTTTTTATGCACTAATAAAAACATTGTTCTTCGCATTTATCATCACGTCCATTTCATCGTATTATGGGTATCATACTTCGGGAGGAGCATTGGAAGTAGGGAGTTCAAGTACGAAAGCGGTTGTTTACAGTAGCATTTTTATTTTGGTGGCGAATTATATTCTCACACAATTGTTATTGGCATGATCGAAGTAAAAAACATCTGTAAAACTTTCGATAGCAGAATGATTCTCGATCATGTAAATGTTGCGTTCGAGGAAGGAAAAACTAATTTGGTAATTGGAAGTAGTGGCTCTGGAAAAACGGTTTTAATTAAATGTTTGGTTGCGCTTTACCAAATTGATGAAGGTAGTATTTTGTACGATGGCCGAGATTTTTCAACGTTAGACGAAGACCAGCGTCGTGAAATACGCAAGGAAATTGGAATGGTATTTCAAGGAGGAGCGCTTTTCGATTCTCAAACGGTTGAAGAAAATGTTGCGTTTCCATTGCAAATGTTCGGTAATATGAGCGCTGAGGAACGCCGCGACCGGGTTAATTTTTGCCTCAATCGTGTAAACCTAACCAATGCAAACAAGCTTTTTCCGTCCCAACTTAGTGGAGGAATGAAAAAACGCGTAGCAATTGCTCGTGCTATTTCTCTAAATCCTCGCTACCTGTTTTGCGACGAACCCAATTCGGGCCTTGATCCTAAAACATCCATCGTTATTGATAATCTGATTCATGAAATTACGGCTGAGTACAACATCACAACCGTGATAAATACACATGATATGAATTCGGTGTTAGAGATAGGGGATAAAATCATCTACCTAAACAAAGGACAAAAATGGTGGGAGGGAGACAAGCAAGCTATTTTAGAAACTGACAACCAGGAAATTAACGATTTTGTTTATGCCTCTGAATTGTTTAAACGCATTCGCAAGGCATCCAGATAAACATGCAACATCCGAAGAATATCTCGATAAACGATTTTACGTATCCGCTGCCGGATGAGAAAATTGCCCGATTTCCTCTTGAAGAAAGAGACGCTTCCAAATTACTCGTTTTCAAAAACGGGAATATTGTAGATCAATCATTTCGCGATTTACCCAATCTTTTTTCGAAAGACGATCTTCTCGTTTTTAATCAAACCCGCGTCGTACAAGCAAGATTATTCTTTTATACAACTGCTGGAGCAAAAATTGAGGTTTTTTGTTTAGAACCATTAAACAATAAAACCATTCCCGAAGCCATGCTTGATCAAGGTGAATCGCGTTGGTTATGCATGGTTGGTAATGCCCGAAAATGGAAAGCGGAGGAAATATTGCGTTTGGAGATTAAGCAAAATGGACTTGAATACATCGACATTAAACTTATTGAAAGAACGAACGATGGTTTCGCGATTCAATTTAATTGGGCCGATTCAAATATAAGTTTTGCTGAACTATTGGATTATGCAGGATTTCTGCCATTGCCACCTTATTTAAAAAGGGATGCAGATACTATTGATAAGACGCGCTATCAAACTGTGTATGCATTGGAACAGGGCTCTGTTGCCGCACCAACGGCGGGACTTCATTTTACTTCGGATACTTTTGCCCGATTAAAATCTCAGGGCGTTGCTTGTTCGTATGTTACGTTGCATGTTGGTGCGGGAACTTTTAAGCCAGTAAAGGCAGCGCGCATGGAAGAACATGATATGCATGCCGAGGAGCTCCATGTAACAATAGAATTAATTCAGTCAATTGCAAACTGTAATGGCAAAATTGCAGCGGTTGGAACAACAACTTTGAGAACTCTAGAAAGTGTTTATTGGACTTCTGTTCGTTTGATGAAAAACCCAGATAGTAAAATTTCTATCGATGTGAGTCAATGGGAACCGTATCAAGAATCGCAAGAAATACGCCCCAATAGCAAAGAGGCATTTTCATTTTTAGCTGAACTTATGCGTTCACGTGGGATGGAATCTATTCAGGGAAAAACCCAAATCATTATAGCTCCGGGTTATACAATTAGAACCATCGAAGTATTAATTACTAATTTTCATCAACCTCACAGCACACT
>JBBALS010000020.1:0-7952 GCA_040402915.1 Flavobacteriales bacterium | reverse complement strand
TATTATTACTGGTAAGTGCGTGTATTGGCGATGATTGGAAATTGGTTTACGAACACGCTCTTCAAAACAATTTCCGCTTCTTAAGCTATGGCGATAGTTCTGCGCTTTTCGTAAAATAAAAAAGCCCGAAACAGATGTCTCGGGCTCCTGATTTATCATAGACGATTTAGTGAACAACCACCATTTTATTCATAGTAGAAAATCCTTTTTCACCTTCTAGACGATAGAAATACGTACCTGAAGAAAGCTCATTTCCAGCTAATTCCAATTGATGTTTCCCTTGTGAAGTGTATCCAAGGTTCTTACTTAAAACCACTTTTCCATTAATATCATACGTTACAAGCGACAAAACTTGACTACTTGAAGTTGAAAAACTTACCTGGCTTGAAGTACTGAATGGATTTGGAATATTTTGTCCTGCGTTTATTGGCATCGTAACTTGTTCTTTGATGCCAGTAACGTCAGTAAATGTAACCAAAGCCCAAATCTGCCAATTTTGTGCTTTGAAATAAGAGGTGTCTGTTTGGCCAGTAGCAAAGGTGTACCAGATTCCACCTGTGTTTGCAAAATTACCACTGCTAAAACCTTCCCAACGAACAACCGAATAAGGGAATTTTGATTTTAGTGCATAATCACTAGGCGAAGCAGGTCCATTGGGATTGGAAACATAAGCAGCTGCAATTCCTAAGGTATCCGATTTAGGTGCAATATAACGAAGGCCAAGTCCAATTTTGTCACCAACGTTAGTTGTATATCCAACAGGCATTGCTAATACATATCCAGCACCAGCCCCGAGCCAATTGCCACTTCCCGAAAGCGATGTATTGGTGACAACAGAATCTGTCCATAAAATAGGTTGGGTTGCAGAGAAAGTGTTGGTTGTAGAAAGTTTCCGTACATCAACAAAAAGCGTATTGTCTAGGCCTGAATTGTTTTCATGTGTCATGTAAACAAACACGCTGTCGATTGTAATTTGTAATGAACTTGGATAGGTAAATGGTCCAGAATAGGTATCAATAGCAGGTACAGTAGCATCTGAATACCCAATTAATTCAAGCAAACGAACACCTACAAAATTAATTGGAATAATATCGGTATCGGCTGCAGCAGTATAATTGCTATTGAATCTCCAAAGGTAATTGGTGCTGGTCCCAAGGCCTTGCTCAATTTCGTCTGTTGCAGCATAATCAACATACAGGCTTACATCCGAACGGCTTGGGTTTCCACTGTGTGCTCTTTTCAAAGTTTCAAATTCTCCTTGCGGCACCCGAAACTTTTCGAAATCTGTATTGGGGGTATTAACTTGTTGGGCAAATGAACCCAATGTGAAAATAAGTAGGAAAGGGGTAATTAGTTTTTTCATAGTAAAATTTGTTTGTATAAAAGTAATGATTTTGCTTTAATCAAAAAGAGTTTGGAGAAATTTATTGATGTGAAATAATTAAGGGGGAAACACCCATCCAACGTTCGTTCTGAATTTTAACAACATAATATCCAGTAGGAAATGATGTTGCATTCAATTCAAATACTGTTTGATTTTCGGGAAGAGCAGCATTATAAATCAATCGACCATCAATACTCATGATTGAGATCGATAAATGCTCTCTGTTCCTGGGAATGTTGACACTGAAACTTTGTGCACAAGGATTAGGGTAAATGGATAAGCGTTCGATGTCAATTTTATTCAATGAATTCAATGTGGTATCAATTACAGGGAAAATGGCGAAACTGAGATCAAAACCCCAAGTATCAATAATGCGTTTGTAATTGCCATTCCACTTTTCCCAACTCATTCCAACGGCCGAAACACTGTCTTTCGCAGAGTTGAAAACGGCAACACTATCGAGTAAATTCCCAGAGGTGTCTCGTGTAAGACTATCGAAGTTTAAACCAATAGCGTAGAAACTATTCACCAACACAGGCGAATCGAATGAGAAATAGTGTAACCCGGTGGGGAAAGTCAAACCGGTATCCACATCCGCCAACGAAATAAATGTAGAATCGATTGTATTGGTTATTCCTCTGAAGAAAGGAGCGGTATTGGTTTCGCTCGTATCGATAGTTTTAACTTTCAAACATAAGCGCGATTGTAGGTCAAGAGAATTGTAAGCTTTAGATCCAAACCAAATAAATGCCCCTAAAACACTCTCCGATCGCAAAGGATAAAACGCTTGAAGTTTCTCCGAATCGCCATAGCCATTTGTACCAGAAACATACCCTCCATTCGGACTTTCAATTAATATAGCCCCGTTTGACTGAAAAAAATCGATGATTGTATCGGTTTGTGCAATGACATTTTGTGCAAAAACTAAAAAACCAAGGAAAAGAAAATAGCGCATAAAATCCAATTAAATGAAAAACCCCTTAAGCGCAAACTTAAGGGGTTTTGAAATGGTATTCAGAAAATATTAATGAGCAACAACAACTTTTTGAGAAGATGTTCCTTTGATCGTAGTTACTTGAAGCGTGTAAACTCCGTTAGCGAAATCAGCTAAACTCAAAGTGTCTTTGTAAGCCACAATTTTGCCATTAATGGATTTATTGAAAACAACTTTTCCGTTGAGGTCAATTAAAGAAATGCTCACGTTAGAAGCTTCTTGAGTTTTAATGTTCCAAGAAAGTTGATCGTTTGCAGGGTTTGGATAAACCTCCATGTTCATTGCAGGTGCGTTAACATTAGCAACTCCAACTCCTAGATCAAAATTCAAGTTAACAGCAGCTGTTAAGTCAGTTGTATACCAAGTAGCCACTCCGTTTGCATCTGGAAGTTGAACAAGGGTAGAATTATCATCATCGCCAGCTTCACCGTAAAACAAGAAACGTTTGTCAGTTGCTTCACTTCCCATTGATGCAAGATATAAACCGCCAGCAGCTAATGTTTGTTGATCAATTAAAATAGTAAAATATTGAGCAGTTGTTGGATGAGTAGCAGAAATACTAAAATCTCCAATTGAAAGTGCCGTTGTTCTGTCAGCATCATCAAATAATTCAATAACTAAGTCAGTATTGTCTGTAGACGCTGAAGATACAGCAATATCAATAGCTTTAACATCAACGGCATTCACGATACTATAACGGTTTGTAACTTTGCATGGATCCCAAGCAGTTAATGTAGATGCCCCAGAAAAAGTATAAGCAACAGCAGTTGAAAGACCCGTTAAACCAGAATACACATAGTTAGAAACAACGAAATCAGATGTTCCTCCATTGTTACTTGGATCGATATCGGTATTTGCAGAGGTTACCGAAGCACCTACAGAATAATTACCAATTGCATCAGCAGTATAACCTGTAGCAATAATAACGGTGTCGTTTGTAAATGGTTCAACAGAAACTACAGCAGAAGATCCACTGTTTACAGTTGCACCACCACGTGTAATGGTGTAATTCACCGTTGCATTTTGAACCATAGCTCCTTCGTTACGAACAATTGCAACTACATTTATTTCAGCAACTTGAGATAATGGATATGTTCCATATTCCCAATCTGTGAAAGGATTTCCGTGATATAAGTTTGTCATTAATAATTCATAATCTGGAGGAGTAACCAATTTCACATCATCCACCATCCAAGAGTAACCACAACCAGGAGCTGTTGCAGATCCTGAAGGGCTCCAGAATTGGAAACGAACTTTAACACTCGCTTGACCACCTGCTGTAGGTGTGATATTCACCTTAACAATTTCAGCGGTAGATGAAGAAGCGCCATTATTTGCTAGTGTTTCGTTTACTGGATATTTTACCCAAGTTGCTCCGTTATCGTTCGATACAAATACAAATGTAGAATCATCGAAACGACGGTATTGTTGTTGGAATTCCAAGATAACTCCTGGATAAGTAGAACAATCAGCAGAACCTGACATTGTAAGGTTAGTGACTTGATCACCTGAGCAATCTAAATCGGAATCAAATAATGCAAATCCATTTGCTGCAGTTGTTGAAGTAATTGGAGCAATTAAATATGTTCCAGATGGAATCGCAGTCCCAATAACCCAGTTGCTAGTGTTTCCAACTTCGCTTGTAATAGTCCAATCAGCAGGAATCGAAAAGTCATTTGTCCAGATATCAGTTCTGTTTACAGATGACTGAGATGCAACAGCTGCTTTTTGATGAAGAAATGTGTTTTTTGATGAGCGGTTAGCACCGATAGACTGGTTTCCAGCTTTTTGTGCGCTTAAAGAAACCGTCGATCCTAACAATAGAGCGAGTAAAAGTTTTGATTTCATGTGTTTTTTTTAAGTTGATGTGGATTAAAAATTTGTTTCGAAAACCTAAAACGTAAATATTCGAACTCAGCAAAAATAGAATTATATCTTTTCAAATACCAATTTCTTTTTACTACAAAAAAAGAAACTTGTCGCCGTGTTTTTTAAAAGGGATAAATTATCGATCGAAATCAATAAAACGGGTAGAAGAAACTATTAAATTGAAAGCGTAGCAATAAAAAAAGCCCTCTAAAGCGATAACTAAAGAGGGCTTCCTTGATGTTTTATAAACTATTAATGTGCAATAACCACCTTTTGAGTTTGAACACCAGAATTTGTTTTTAATTCTAAGGTATACACTCCGTTTGCGAAAGAAGCAAGGCTCAACGTGTCTTGGTAAGAAGCAATTTTACCGCTAATGGTTTTATTGAAAACCACTTTACCGTTTACATCAATTAAACTCACGTTCATGGAAGAAGCTTCATTGCTTTTCACTTTCCAAGAAAGTTGATCAGATGCCGGATTTGGGAATACACCAAACTCTATCGAAGGATTGGTTGTTAAACCAGTAACTCCAATTGTAGGGTCGAAATTCAAGTTAATAGCAGGTGTTAAAGCAGATAAATACCAAGTTGGAAGACCTGCAACATCAGGTAAATTAACAATCGTAGAATTGTCGTTATCGCCTAATTCTGCATAGAAATAAAACTCTTTATCAGTTGCGCTTGATCCAACCGATGCAGCATATAGTTCTCCTGCAACTAAAAATGCTTGAGGAATTACAACTGTAAAATATTGAGCTGTTGTTGGGTGAGTCGCAGAAATGTTGAATACTCCAACAGAAAGTGGATTTAACAAATCGTTAGTATCAAAAACTTCAATTGTTAATGCTGTGTTATCGGCGGAGGCAGAAGAAACAGCAATGTCAATTCCCTGAAATGCGATATCGTTCGCTATGAAAAAACGATTTGCCACTTTTGATGGAATAAAAGGAGCTAACGTTCCAGAATATGTGTAGTCAAGTGAGTTGGTTAGGCCTGTTAATCCAGAATAAATGTAATTCGTAACAACAAATTCAGATGTTTGTGTATTATTCGATAGATCTGTATCCGTATTTGTAGAAGTAATTGTTGATGTTACTACATAATTACCAACAGCATCAGGAGTATATCCTGTTAAAATTTCAATTGTATCGTTTGTAAATGGTTGAATTGTAAATGGAGCAGAAGACCCAATGTTTACAACAGTTCCATTGCGTGTAATGGTGTAATTAATGGTTGCTGTTTCTGCAGAACCACCTTCGCTACGAACAACTGATACAGAACTAACTGCACGTGTTTGTGATAGTGGGTAGGTTCCGTATTCCCAATCAAGAAAAGGATTTGCATGGTAGGTTTCCAAAACCTGAAGTTCGTATGGCGGTGGGGTCATCAATTTCACATCGTCAATCATCCAAGAATATCCACACCCAGAAGTTGCAGCAGGACCTACATAAGTAGATGGACTCCAGAATTGAAAACGAATTTTTACGTTCGCTTGGCCACCTGCAGTTGGAGTAATGCTTAAGCGAACAACTTCGGGGTTTGTTGAGCAGAAATCGTTATTCGTCAATGTTGTATTTACAGGATATTTTACCCAAGTTGTTCCGCCGTTGTTTGAAACAAATACAAATGTAGAATCATCGAATCGACGATATTGCTGTTGGAATTCCAAAACTACTGCTGGGTAACCTGAGCAATTAATTGAAGTTGCAGTAGTTAAATTCGGAATTTGATTTCCTGAACAATTTAAATCAGAATCAAATAATGCAAATCCATTTGCTGCAGTTGTTGATAAAATTGGATCGATTAAGTAAGACCCTGCAGGAATTGTTGAACCAATAACCCAGTTGCTGGTATTGGCAGCAGAGTTTGAAATAATCCAACTAGAAGGAACTGAGAAATCGTTTGTGTAAAATGCAGAAGATGTTGGCGGTGTAAAAATGCGCACATCGTCAATCATCCAAGCATAACCACAACCCGGAGCGGCACCTGGCCCAACATAAGTGGATGGACTCCAAAATTGAAAACGAACTTTCACGTTTGCTTGTCCGCCAGCCGTTGCAGAAATATTCAACTGAACCGTTTGCGGATTTGTGGTTGTATCGTTATTGGTTAAAGCGGCATTAACTGAATATTTCACCCAATTCGTTCCTCCATTATTGGAAACAAACACAAACGTAGAATCATCAAATCGAGCATACTGCTGTTGAAACTCGAGGAATACAGTTGGGGAAGCTGCGCAATTAACGGAAGTAGCCTTGGTTAAATTGGCAATTTGATTCCCAGAGCAATACAAATCAGAATCAAATAATGCGAATCCGTTTGCTTCGGTGCTTGATAAAATTGGTGCAATTGGATATGTTCCAGAAGGAATCGTTGAACCAATTACCCAATTGTCTGTGTTCCCTGCAGAATTGGAAATAATCCAGTCGGAGGGGTTAGAAAAATCGCTTGACCAAAGATTAACACGATTAGAAAATGCAGTTGGTGCATTTGCTGATTTTTGAACGCCGTAATTGTTTTTACTAGTCCAATTGCCTTTTATTTCTTGCGAAGAGATGTCTTGTGCATTCGATGTAATTGCTGCAACAAGAAGCATCGTGAAAAGTAGAAGTTTTGATTTCATAGAATTGAATTAATGAATAAGAGCGACTCTCAAAACAATCGATAGTTTTAAGAATCGCTCAAAAGTAATTCAAAAATGAAAAAATAAAAACCAGTAGAATTATTATTTAATAACACACTGTGTTTAATTACTAAAAACTAAGCATACGCTTCGATTGGAGCGCAACTGCAAACCAAATTCCGGTCTCCGTATGCGTTATCAACCTTGCCAACACTTGGCCAGAATTTATTTTCGGAAACCCAACTTAATGGATAGGCTGCTTTTTCACGAGAATAAGGCTTGTTCCAAGAATCGCTTATTACCGAAGTAGCCGTATGTGGAGCATTTACAATGACATTGTTTTCTGCATCAGCTAATCCCGTCTCAATCTCTGCAATCTCATTGCGAATTGAAATCATTGCTTCGGCAAAACGATCTAACTCAGCAAGACTTTCACTCTCGGTTGGTTCAATCATGATAGTTCCAGGAACCGGAAAAGAAACTGTTGGAGCATGGTATCCATAATCCATTAAACGCTTGGCAATATCAGCAACTTCCACGTGCGCAGTTTTCTTAAATTCGCGGCAATCAATAATCATTTCGTGAGCCACACAGCCTTCGCTTCCCTTATATAATACAGGATAATGGGCTTCCAGTTTTGCTTTCAGATAATTGGCATTCAAGATGGCAAAGCGAGTAGCATTCGTAATTCCATCGGGGCCAAGCATTTTAATGTAAGCATACGAAACCAATAATATCAGGGAGCTACCAAAAGGAGCAGCTGAAACCGCCGTTATAGCATGTGAACCGCCCGTTTTCACCAAGCCGTGACCAGGTAGAAATGGAGCAAGTTTTTCGTTTACGCCAATTGGTCCCATGCCAGGTCCGCCACCACCGTGAGGAATAGCAAAGGTTTTATGTAAATTCAAATGGCAAACATCTGCGCCAATCGTTCCCGGGCTCGTTAATCCAACTTGAGCGTTCATGTTGGCGCCATCCATATAAACCAATCCACCATTTTCGTGGATAATATCTGTAATTACTCTAATTCCTTCTTCGAAAACACCATGTGTTGATGGATAAGTTACCATTAAAGCTGAT
>JBBALS010000019.1:0-15271 GCA_040402915.1 Flavobacteriales bacterium | reverse complement strand
TGCCTCAAATTGGTTTCAATGAGAAATTATATTTCTCTTCTGATGGTCATGCTGGAATGGGTGGTTTGGATGTATTCGTAACTTCTAAATCAGGTTCTTCTTTCAAACAACCTGAAAATATGAAGTCGCCAATTAATTCTGCAAGTGATGATTTCAGTTTCAACTTAAACAATGATGGTAAAACGGGTAATTTAACTTCTTCTCGTTCTGGTTCAGATCAACTTTTTGAGGTTATTTACAAAGACCCAATTATCCCTGCTGAAATTTGTGTTCAAGATAAGATTACGAAAGAACCATTTGTTGGATGTACAGTTTATGCCACTAACAAAGAAACAGGTGAAGTAGATAGTTCCACTACAAACAATCGTGGTGTCGTAAATTTTCGCTTCAAAGGAGGTTTCAACTTTACTGTAAATGCGCGTTATAATCAAACGCTTACGAATTCAATTGAGCTGAGTACAATCGATCGTAAATGTTCTGATATAATCATTTCTTGTAAGGAAAATAAATTTATCGAACTTGAAAAAACAGTTGGTCCTCGTGCTCTTGATATTTATTACGATTACAACAAAGCAAATATTCGTCCCGATGCAGCTCTTGAACTTGATAAGTTAGTGAAGCTATTGACAGATAATCCTCAATACAAAATTGAGTTTGGTTCTCACACAGATTGCCGCGGTGATGATAAATACAACCAACGCCTATCTGAAGCCCGCGCTAAATCGGTACTTAAATATTGTACTCTTCGTGATATTAACCCTAAACGTTTAACTTACAAAGGATATGGTGAAAGCCAACCAAAAGTAACTTGTGATTGTCCTTCATGTACTGAAGAACAACATCAATTAAATCGTCGTACAGAATTCAAGATTATTGAATAAACGTTTTTAAACGTATATAAATGTTTCAAAAGCCACGCAATTGCGTGGCTTTTTGCTTTTTAGCAACATGAAACAAATACCTTCTTTTAGTTGGTCAGTTCAACCATTTTCACGCATAGCTATTTTTTTTGCTTTTGGATGTTTGCTTTCTAAATCGATTCCTTTTTCAACGCAGAATATCATTATCCTATCGTGTCTTGGAATTTTAACATCTGGCATTTTAACTTATCTGTACTTCAAAACGCCTATCAGATTAAAGCAATCGGTTTTTACAATTAGAGGGGCTTACATTTGTGTTATATTTCTTTTTTTTGGTTTGTTAAATGGAATTACTTCTCATCATTCAATTCCGAGTAAACAAGATTCCATTGTCGGAAAAAATTTAGTTTTAATAATTCAAATTGATTCGGAACCTCGAATTAAATCTGGGAACTTAAGTATCGAATGTAAAGTTCTCAAGATTCTTTATAATGCCCAGTATTGTTCATTCGATTCAAAAATCCGTGTTCAAATAAAGAACGGCGATCCTGATGCTTTCCAATTTGCCCAACGAAAATTAATCTGTGGTAAATTGTTCTACCCCAATCCTGCATCTAAGCCAGGCAAATTTGACTATGCGTCTTTTCTTAATTCAAAAGGGATATCTTCTATTATTCGTGTCGATTTATCGCACATACTTAATTTTCCGGATGATGATTTTTCATTTCAGCGACTTGCTTTTCAATGGAGATCATTCATTTTAAAACGATTTCATGATGATGTTTTAAAGCCCGATGAGAAACAAGTTGCCTCAGCCTTACTATTAGGTGATCGATCTGAGATGAATCCTGAATTATTGAAAGACTATTCCTCTGGTGGAATCATTCATATTTTGGCCGTTTCAGGTTTGCATGTTGGTTTAATCTATCAATTATGCATTTGGATTTTTAAGTATTTCAAGTTCCTAAAGAGAAATCGCTTGGACATGCTTTTCATCATTTTGATACTTTGGTTCTATGCTGCAATGACAGGATTATCGCCATCTGTAAACAGAGCGGTTTGTATGTTTACATTGTTATCGCTCGCAGATTTTTTAAATAGAAGGGTATCGCCATTTAATATCTTGTCAAGTGCCGCTTTTTTACTACTTCTGATTAATCCAGATGCAATATTTGATATGGGTTTCCAACTTTCGTTTGCTGCTGTTTGGGGAATATTAAGCGCGCGACCCATTTTAGAACGAATCAAAGGTTTAGGTAGTAAATTCTTAGTGTTATTCCTCACTCCAATAATTATTTCAATCGTTGCTCAAATAGCAACAGCTCCATTCTCCTTGTTCGCTTTTGGTACTTTCCCAACGTGGTTTTTACCTGCAAATCTATTCGCTGTTCCCCTTTCAACCCTTTTAACGTATTTAGGAATTGCGGCTTTGGTATTTTCCAATATTCCATTTTTAGGCATGGGACTAATGACCTTATTTTCTTTGGGAATTCGAACACTTAATTATTGGGCTCAATTTATAAGCACACTGCCTTATGCTCAAATCAGTAATTTGAAAATTGGCTATTTCGAATTGATGTGTTATTCAATTTCGGTATTTACACTATTTTATTTTTTCAAAAAACGAACGGGGAAAATGGTTGTGCTTTTTTTATGCTCACTATTTGTAGGTGTTTCATCAGGATTCTTCATTTCTTTAATAACCTCGAAACCTATTGAATCGCTTGTATTTAGTTCCGATAACTCTTTGCATTTTCATACTTATTCAAATTCAGTTGATCATCATTATGTATTGCTTTCGATTGCGGCACCTAAATCATCATTTCCTGAATTTGAAAAACTCATAAACCCATCATTTATTCGAAACAATCAGGTTGTCTTGCATCCTATACTTGTAAATAAATTTCAGAAAACCAACCAAACGAATATCTTACTTCTACACAATGAAACTTTAAAGCACATTGATATTAGCGTTCCAACTTCTATTATCTCGCCCAGACTTCATGTTATTGTCTTTAATACGAAAATTGAAACGATTCATTATTTGGAGACTATTAAGTTGAAAATAAGTTGCATCATTCCTGTTCCATGGCTTGGTGTGAAACAAAAAAATCGATTGGAAATTTTATCATTAAAATGGGGATGCGAATTTTATGATCCCGAAAAAAGTGGTTGGCGAACTATTTCTAATTGATTGGGAATGATAATTTGCCGAGACTCCCCATTTTTTGTTTTTGATTTTATCCAAACTATCGTTTATATTTGAAATCGAATTAGGAATTGGAAAAAAATCTGAATGTGTAGAAGCAATCTGACGATTATTTCCTTAACCTTGTACGTTTTTTAACAAGATAATAATCAAGAATATCAACAAATGAGAAGAATTACTCTGATTTTCATAGCGTTAAGTGTATCTGTTTTTACAAAAAACGTGAGCGCTCAATCTAACCACATTCCGAATAAATGCTCAACTGTAGAAGTTACGGAGCAGGAAATGCAAAAACATCCTGAGCTTAGATCCGAACGCGCTAAATATGAAAAGAGTGTCCAGGAATATTTGTTAAATAATCCATCGGCTCAAAAGTCTGGGAATAAGCGTATTATTCCAGTTGTTTTTCACGTGATTCATGAATGTGGTCCTGAAAATATTTCAAGAACTCAAATTCTGGATCAAATTCGTGTTATGAATGAAGATTTCTCTTTGACCAACCCGAATTTTTTTCAAACTCCTTCCGCTTTTGTTCCTCTTGCAGCTGATTGCCAAATCGAATTTCGTTTAGCTACCAAAGACGATTTAGGGAATTGTTCTGATGGTATTGTACGCGTTTATTCTCCTAAAACAAATGAAGCATCTAACGATAATGGTGTTAAATCGGTTTCACATTGGAACTCATACAAATACTTAAATGTTTGGGTAGTTAAATCTATTGGTGCTCTTGATGGTGTTAGTGGAACAGTATTGGGTTATGCACAATTTCCAATGGGTGGCTTATTGGCAACTGATGGTGTTGTGATTCGTCACGATTGTATTGGAAGTATAGGTACTGCTGCGAATGGAGGTTTTGGACCTCGTTTAGGTCGCACGGTTACTCACGAAGTTGGTCACTGGCTTGGACTTCGTCATATTTGGGGTGATGCCGATTGTGGTAGCGATGGTGTTGATACTACGCCTATTGCTTTCGGTCCTAATTATGGAATTTGCTGGAATGATTATCCATACAATGTAACCTCATGTGGAAGGGATCCTTTAGATACTTCCGGTGAGATGTTCAACAATTACATGGATTATTCTGATGATCAATGTATGAGCATGTTTACAAAAGGGAGGTATATATTAGATACCAATTACCTCGATACAACATATACTACGCAAATTTCTTACGATACCATTTATGCTGATTCAATTGATGTTGATACAATTACAAATATTGTAAACCAATACGATACAACCTATGTTGATTCAAGTTCTATTGACACATTCACTGTTGATTCAGTAGTTGTTGATTCTGTATTTAGCACTATAGATTCTTCTCTATTGTTCGTTACTCAAACTATATATCCTGTCGATTCTATAGCAACAAATACGTATCAAGTAATTGATTCAATTATTACATCTTCAACTACTGTCGAAACGTATGTTAATAACACGGTAACTTATATCGATGCTATAAATGAAATACCGAACATTGTAATTGACAACATTACTTATGAATTGGATTCGGCTTCTTATAAATCAGGTCAGCTTGATGTTATTAACGCAACATTGGCTTCTTTCAGAAGTTATTTAATTTCAGACGCCAATCTAGAGGCAACTGGTACAAGAGATGAAGATGTAAACAATCCAATAATCTGTTCACCAATTGCTAATTTCTGTGAAAACAGAAGAATGGCTTGTGCTGATGCTTCTGTTTTATTCACCGATGCTTCATACAATGCTCAAACATACACACGTGCTTGGGATTTCGAAGGTGGTACACCTGCAACATCAAGTACCGCGACTCAAACGGTTACCTATGCTAATCCAGGAATTTTTAATGTGAAGCTAACCTCTTCTAATGACCAAGGAACTAATTCAATCGATAAAAATGATCACATAATAATCAGTGGTTCAACTGCTGAATTTGGCTCTGGTCCATTTTGGGATAAGCTAGACTTACAAGAAGATTTCAATCGTTGGGTTACATTCGATACAGATGAATCATTCTCAGAAGTTCCAGTTAAATGGGAATTTAGTCCAAATACAGGTTATGGAAATTGGGGAAGTTGTGTTAAAATTCGCAATCTTTATAATACTCCTTCCGAATCGGATGATTTAATCTCCCCTTCATATAATATTAGCAGTGTTACTAATCCTTCAATGACATTTAGACTTTCTGGAGCTGAAGCAGGTGGAACTGCAGATGATAAATTGAATATTTATACATCCGTTAATTGTGGTCAAACTTGGGTATTGCGTAAAACACTTTCTGGAGCTGAATTGGTAACTGCAGGTCTTTACACTTCGGAGTTTGTTCCTAATAACCCGAACCAATGGCAAACCTATTCTTTAGGTCTTGCGAGTATTTCTTCTCAGACGAATGTGCGTTTCCGCTTCGAATTTGTTGCTGGTCCTAATGGAAGTAACAATGTGTACATTGATGACTTAAACATTGGTACTGCATTAGGTTTTGAAAATGTTGCTGATTACATTGGTTTGAGTGTATACCCAAATCCTTCAAATGGTTCTACAAAACTTGAATTCACAACTAATAAACAAGCAAAAGTTCAAATTCAATTATTGAATGTATTGGGTCAGCCAGTATTAGCTCCTTATTCAGCGCAAATACTACCAGGTACTCAAAACTTTAACATCGATATGACGCCTTTTGCATCAGGTATCTACACGGTTCAATTGCAAATTGATTCTGATGTTTATTACACCAAAGTCATTAAAAACTAATTAGTATTCATTTTTATACAAACAAAAAACCCGCTCAAAGCGGGTTTTTTGTTTGTATCTGATTTCTTTTCGTAATTTCATTTTTTAATAAACAATCGTATGATGAAATATTTCTTTCTACTCCTTTCTTTTGTTGGAATTACCAATGTTAACGCCCAAGATATTATCATGCTCATTAAAGGTGGCAACATTCAAGCAAAAGTGCAGGAAATTAAATCGAAAGAAATTGTCTATAAGAAGTTCTCAAATATAAATGGCCCCAATTATTATATTAATATTGAAGACGTTGAGAAGATAAACTACGAAAGTGGTGCAGTTGATGTTTTTGAGGCGAATCCCAATGCTGGTATTCCTTTTTCATACAATGCTAAAAAAACAGAATCGGTTTTCGGTAATAACATTATTAGCATAAATATCCCGGATATTCTTTTTCAAAATGTAACGTTCTCCTATGAGCGATTTTTGGGAGAACAAAAGAAATTGGGACTACGTGTTCCATTGAGCTTCAGTCTCTATGGTGATAATAACAATAACTTCGCCTTCCGCAGTTACAATATTTTTTATTCTGGAGTTGATGTTAACTATTACCCAACAGGGCAGGGGCAAGCTCGTTTATTTTTAGGGCCAGTTTTACGAACTGGGTTTTCTCGTTTAAAAAGTAGTTCTGTTTATGATGCATATTCAATGTCTAATGTCAATTCAACAGTAAATACGGGGTACTTTTCTTTTATGCTTCAAGGGGGATTTCTATTCACCCCGGTAAAAGAAATTATAATCAGTTCTTCTTTCGGATTGGGATCAAGACGATATTTTACAGCCGCTCCCAATAATGGAAATCTAGCTCAACCAACAGCTACTTTTCATTTCTCTGTAGGCTACCGTTTCTAAATCTCTGTTTCAACTTCTTCAAAACGAATATTAAAATCGTTCTTGAGCTCTTTTAATACTGGAGCATATAATTCAGGAATAACTGGAAGTAGCAATCCTTTTTTAGTACAATTTCCTAAAAGCAGATTTTTTAGTGATATCGCCAATGGTATTCCAACAGTCTTGCCCATGGCTGTTTTTACATTGTTCTCGCCTTCAATATAAAGTGAGCAACTTAATTGCATATTTTTTCCATCCAATGTATACTCGAACAAATGTTGCATAACAATTAAATCGCGATCTTGGGGCTGAAGCTTCCATTTTCGCTCTAGCAAATCTTGTAGTATAAATGCCGGACTTTGATTGCCTTTTAATGGAATGGTAACGTTTTCAGTTATTCCAGTCCAAAGGATTTTTTCGATAGACTCCGCTTCATAATCACCCCCCATAAATTCCACCAAACGAGATTTTAAATCATCACCTTGGCCAGGAAGAAATGACTCGAAAAAATCGTAGTAAGTCGTTGAATCTGTAAGTGGGAATAAATACGAATCATCTGTTAATCCAAGCTGTACGAAAATATTCCATGCTCTACAGAAACCTGAATGACGTAAGGTGCCACGAACCATTGTTTTAATTGAATGCAATCCATAGATTTCTTTGTACGTTAAAGAATCACGGTTTGGGTATCCATCGTATAATGTTTCATTTGCAAAACGAATGGTATCGGGCTCCCTATAAAGCCGGGAATAAGGTTTGAATTTTAATCGCCCATTTTCCAAATATTTTGCAGTTCCTTGTCCAGCTAAAATTACATTTCTAGGATTCCAACTAAACTTATATCCCCAAGGATTATCGATACACTCTTGAGCAACTAAGCCACCGCAATACGATTTAAATGAAGTAATCTGGGCTCCTTCTGAATGCAAGCGATCAATGATTTGCATGGCTGACATGTGGTCAATGCCCGGATCAAGTCCACATTCATTAATAAATTGCAATCCTTTTGATTCTATTTCAGCACGCATCGCACGCATATCGTCACTTTCGTAAGATGCCGTGGCCATATTTACGCCCAAACGAAGACAATCTTTCGCAACTATCGTGTGCATAAATGCGGGTAACATGGATACAACCCAGTTTGCTTCTGAAATGAGTGATTCTCTTTCGCGGGCATTGGTAACATCCAATTTCACCAAATTGGCATTGGAATATCCAGAGAAAAGTGAATCGAGATGTTCGGTATTTTGGTCCGCGATGGTTAATTTCCATTGATGCGTTTTACATAAGTGGAACATGTACTCAATAAAATATCCAGCAGACCTACCTGCACCAAAAACAACAATATGCAACATGTGAAAAACTATTTATTGGTGATATCAATAAAACCACCTTGGAAACCCCGAATATGAAAGGTATTGCTTAAATCGCCAAATTGTTCAGTGCGCGATGCATGAAATTCAAAGCCACCTGAAATTGTAAAAATATCATTGGCAATATTATAATTGCTTATGGAAATTCTTCCTGAATCAGCTTTGAAAACACGTTGACTAGCATCACGGTATTCAATTGAAACTAATGTATCGGAGGGCGATAAAGTGAATTCTGTTTCGTCGGTGCCAGGGAATCTTATTGCAATTTGAGAATTATCAACACGAGAAATAACCAAATAATTTGTAATTGCTTGAGCATTATTCAAGTAAATAGCAAGTGTAGATCGCGTGTAGGTTGTGTAAGCACCATTGATGTTAACAGCACCAATAATTTTATCTGGAATATCTTCTTCAACAGTCTTGTCTTCTTTTTTACAGGATGATAAAACGATCAATGGAATCAATACTAAAAGAGTGATTAATTGACGAAAATCTGAGTAGAATTGAGATGTGTGCATAATTGTTCTTAGTAAAACAAGTTTGTAAATATACTAATTACCATATATAATCGAATAACTTATTCGCTCAAATGACCGAAAATTCATAGGTTTGTATCAATGTTCAACACGTCAGAGCTGGATTCAATCCGGCAAATTATTCAATCAACAGTTCCCGTTTCCATTGTCGTTCATCGAAATCCTGATGGAGATGCCTTGGGTTCCTCCATTGGTTTAAAACTATATTTAGAGAAACGTTATAATCGTAAGGTGCAAGTTGTTATTCCGGACCCCTTTCCAGAATTCTTAGATTGGCTTCCCGAAGCATCATCAACTCTTGAATTTGAAAAAAATCAAGAACAAACCACCGCTGTTTTAAACAGATCCGGATTAATTTTCTGTCTCGATTTTAACCATCCTTCTCGGGTTGGGGCCATGGAAGATGTTCTCAGGAAAACTACTGGTGTAAAAGTCATGATCGATCATCATCAGGAGCCTGATGCATTTGTGGAATTCATGTGTTCGGAAACAAGCGCTTCGTCGACCTGTGAACTTGTGCTCGAATTTATTCAGGCCGATGGAGGCGATTCTTATATAGATGAACATATTGCAAAGTGTTTATACACTGGAATCATGACTGATACGGGCTCATTTCGTTTTTCGGCAACAACACCGAAAACGCATGTGATGGCTGCAAGATTAATGGAAACCGGATTCGAACATTGGAAAATTCATGAAGCCATTTTCAATCAAAATACGTTACATAAATTGCAACTTTGGGGATATGCTTTAAGCCAGAAAATGTTTCAAGTCCCAGGTTTAAAAACGTGTTATTTTGTAATAACCGCGAAAGAACTCGAAGAACATAACTACCAAGAAGGCGATTTAGAAGGCCTGGTAAATTTCGCTTTGAGTATTCGTGGAACCGTTTTAGGTGTCATGTTTAGCGAAAGAAAAGGAGGTGTGAGAATGTCATTTCGATCGATCGGTGATTTTCCAGCAAATCAATTATCTAAGAAATATTTTAACGGTGGCGGGCATATCAATGCTGCTGGTGGCTCATCTGAAACTAGTTTGGAAGAAACTGTTGATTTATTTTTAAAAGTATTGCCTGAATTTAAAGACCTACTAAATCAATGAAATCATATTTTGGATTAATCGTGCTTTTTATTTTACCTGTTTTGATTTCATGTGGTCAATCGTCCGCACCAAAACAAAATACAATGAGTGATGCAGAAATACAAGAATCGCTCATTAAAATAAATCAGGACATGAATAAGCGTGAGTCTTCTCAAATAGATTTGTATGTCAAAAAAGAAAAACTAAACGTTATTAAAACAGGTACGGGCTTGCGTTATGAGATTTATAATAAAGGGACAGGTAAACAAGCAATGCCCGGGATGAGCGCTAAGCTAAAGTTTTCGGTTTCTCTTTTGGACGGCACAGTGTGTTATTCATCCGATTCATCCGGCCTCGAATCTTTTATAATAGATCACGACCAAGTAGAAAGTGGCTTACACGAAGGAATTAAACTATTACATGAGGGTGATAAAGCAAAATTTATTTTACCTTCGCACCTTGCTCATGGATTAATTGGCGACAAGGACAAAATTCCGAGAAGATCGCCCATTGTTTATGACATCGAACTCATTCAACTTACACAATGATTAAAAACATTTTCCGGATTTCAACCGGTTTTGCAAGCATCGCAGTTATTCTGCTTAGTTCATGTGACTCATCTCGTCACAAAGGTTTTAAAGAAACAGAAGACGGACTTTTTTATCAATTTCATCATCAAGACGAAAGCGGTAAAGCCCCTCAAATAAAAGATATTTTGTATGCGCACATGTCTTTGAGTTTAAAGGGTAAAGGCGAAGATGGAAAAGACTCTATCCTCTTCGATTCAATGAAATATCCTGATTTTCCAGAAGGAATAAAATTTATTCAGCTTTCCGAATCCACGTTTAAAGGCGATTTGATGGAAGGTCTTAAAATGATGCATAAAGGAGATAGTGCTTCGTTCATTATTTCGGCCGATTCTTTCTTTTTGGTATCTAACAAAATGGATAAATTACCTCCAGGGATTGTTGCTGGAGATGAATTGATTTTCCAAATAGGACTTGTTGATATTCAATCGGAGCAAGAAACTATGAAGCGTATTGAATCTTTAAGATCTCAATCGAACACGGAAGAAAAAGCCATGATGGATCAAATGCAAAAGGAAGAGCCTGCTGCTATTCAAGAGTATTTGAAACGTAAAAATATCACAGCCAAACCAACTACGTCTGGATTATACTTCACCGAATCAGCCAAAGGAAATGGTCCGAAAGTAAAAGTGGGTCAGAAAGTAACCATGCAATACACGGGTTATTTGTTGAATGGTAAAAAGTTCGATTCCAGTTTTGATCACGATGGAAAGCCATTTTCTTTTAAACTTGGTAATAAAGAAGTAATTGCGGGTTGGGATGAAGGTGTAGCGATGATGAACGTTGGATCTTCAGCAACTTTCGTTATTCCTTCATCTTTAGGTTACGGCTCAAACGGTAATGGTCCAATTCCGCCATTCTCACCCTTGGTCTTCGAAGTACAATTAATGAAAGCCGAATAATCATGAAAATGCTCAATAAATCAACATTCATAGCCAGTCTTTTGATTGGTTCACTCTTCAGTTGCACTCTAGCTAATGCACAAGGAAAATCGAAAGTAAAATCGAAAATTAAATCCGATGTACCAAAAGGGTTTACAGCGAGTCCCAACAACTTAGTGTATAAGTTAGTCCGCTCCACTAAAAGCGACCGATCAGCCCAAATGAGTGATGTGCTTTCTTTTCGCGCTCAATACTTCATTACAAAAAACAATCAGGATTCCTTGTTATTCGATTCGAAGGTAAATCCTGGGGGGATGGTTACCTTGCAACTTTCGGCGCCAACATACAAAGGTGATTTAATGGAAGGTTTGGCGATGATGCATCAAGGCGATTCAGCAACATTCTTAGTGCCTGCCGATTCATTCTTTATAAAGACAGTTCAGCTCGAACATCTACCTCCTTTTATTCAAGCAGGTGAAAAAATCCGATTTGAAATTGGAATGGTCGAAATTAATACGATGGAAGAAATGCAAAAAAAGCAAGCGGCTTTAGATTCAATATCACAGATAGAAATGAAGACACAAAACGATAAAGAAATGCAGGTGTTACTTGCTAAAATGGCTGAGAAAGGGGACAGTCAAACTCCAGAGCCAAGTGGATTGATCATCATTCAACGTCAAAAAGGGAACGGTGTTAAGCCTGTTGCTGGTCAAAAAGTTTCAGTTCATTATACAGGAACATTGTTGGATGGAACTGTATTCGATTCAAGCGTGCAACGCAATGAACCAATTGCTTTTACATTGGGCGAAGGTCAAGTGATAAAAGGATGGGACGAAGGAATTGCAGCTATTGAAGTAGGAGGGAAGGCAACGTTGATGATTCCATCTTGGTTGGCTTACGGTGCTCGTGCGATGGGACCAATTCCTGCAAATTCATCTTTGATGTTTGAAGTTGAATTAGTCAAGATTGATTAATTCACTCATGCGGCTTTTAGTGCTTTTTTTGTTTCTTTTGTCAAGTGAAATTTTCGCTCAGATAGTTCATTTGAAAGAGAATCAAGAATATACTTCTGCCAGTGGACTTAAAGTAAATCTTCAGAAATCTGCAAAAGGGAAATTGCTGAATAAAGGAGATAAGATTAAAGTCCATTATACTGGAACTTTGGTTGATGGAAGAAAATTTGATTCTTCGCGCGAAAAAAATCAACCGTTTGAATTTATTATTGGAATGAGGCAAGTAATTGCTGGATGGGATGAGGCGTTTCAACTTTTAAAGGTTGGTGATCAGGCAATATTGACCATTCCACCGGATTTGGGTTATGGAGAAACTCCCATGCCGAATATTCCATCGGGATCCTATCTTGTTTTTGATGTTGAAGTTCTGGAAGTAAAACGAAATTTTGTTCCACTGCCATTTGAAAAGAAAGAGAAGCAAAAAACGCGCACTTCAACTGGATTGGAATATTATATTATCCAACAAGGTGAAGGAGAGAAGGCTGAAAACGGCAAAACAGTAGAAGTTCACTACACCGGTTTTTTAGAAAATGGCGATCTATTCGATTCATCCATAATTCGTGATAAACCATTTTCATTTCGACTCGGATCTGGAATGGTTATTCCAGGATGGGATGAAGGTATCGCAGCTCTCAATGTTGGAGGTAAAGCTTTACTTTCTATTCCCTATCAACTGGCTTATGGCGAAGCAGGAAGACCTCCACTTATTCCACCCAAAGCAAGATTGCTTTTTAACGTTGAACTTATTTCAGTGAAATGATCTCAAAAAAAATCCAGCTTTTGCTGGATTTTTTGTTTTATGCATTGAGTTCCGTTTTAAGTTTTGTAATTACTGCTTCAATGATAAATTCAATTCTATTAATTAATTCCGGAAGTTCATCCAAGTGAATGGACTCTTTTCCAAAGCGCTCTGCTGAACGAATGTCTTCTTTTAAACTATCAATTCCCATGGTATCAATTGATGGTTTAATTTTATGAGCCACACCGCCTAAACTAGCCCAATTACTTTCTGCTAAATGTTGTTTTAACTCATGTATGGCAGGAGGAATTGTATCAATAAACAAGGACATCATCTTTTTCACAAAATCGTTATTGCCTTGAGAAATTTCTCGAATCATCGTTAAATCATACAATTCGCCTTCGGGTAATTGATTGTTCATATGCTGAAGTGTTACAATCGTTAATTTAGAATTTTGTTGGGATTTTAATTTTCATTAATCAGAATCTTCAATCTACACAATAGTTGAATTCACTACGATAAATGAAAAAATAAAGTTCTATATGTTTTGAATATTTTTCTCAATAATTTAAGCCACCTGTCAAAAATTAGGACGGAACATGTATTTATTATAGAAATCATTGATTGCTTGAACAGCCTCTTCGGGAGTATCAACCAATGAAAATAAATCTAAATCTTCAACCGAAACAAATGAGTTCTCGTTAATTTGTTGCTCTTTAATCCACTCAACAATTCCAGTCCAGAATTTCTTGCCAACCAACACCAAGGGAAAACGTGCTATTTTATTGGTCTGAATTAAAGTAATGGCTTCGAAAAACTCATCCAACGTTCCCAAGCCACCTGGCATGATAACAAAACCTTGCGCATATTTCATGAACATTACTTTTCGAACAAAGAAATAATCGAAGTTTAAAATCTTATCGCGGTCGATGTAACGATTCCCATCTTCTTCATGAGGAAGGACAATATTTAATCCAACAGATTTTCCTCCTCCACGTTGGGCTCCTTTGTTCCCTGCTTCCATAATTCCAGGACCACCTCCAGTAATAATTCCATATCCTTCAGACGTTAGGCGATAAGCAATATCTTCAGCCATTATATAATAGGGATCTTCGGGTTTCGATCGTGCCGAACCAAAAATAGAAACACAAGGTCCAATTTTACCAAGCTTTTCAAAGCCCTCAACAAATTCAGCCATGATTTTGAAAATCTGCCAAGAGTTTGTTGTCTTAATTTCAAAATTATCTTTCTCCTTAAAAGCTTCAATAATTTTGTCTTCGTGCTCAGTCTTCTTATTAATATCCATCTTTAAATCAGTTCGTTTTTTAAAAATTGTGCGGTGTAACTCGAAGGATGTTTTGAAACAATTTCTGGAGTTCCTTCAGCTAAAACAGTTCCACCTCGGTTGCCTCCTTCTGGTCCAATATCAATGAGGTGATCCGCAACTTTAATAATATCCAAATTGTGTTCGATAATTAAAACGGTATTTCCTCGATCAACTAATTTTTGTAATACGTCTAACAATATACGAATATCTTCGAAATGCAAACCCGTTGTAGGTTCATCGAGAATGTAAAAGGTGCTTCCTGTATCTTTCTTTGAGAGTTCGGTGGCTAATTTTACGCGTTGTGCTTCACCACCACTTAAAGTTGTTGATGATTGCCCAAGCGATATATAACCCAAACCAACATCTTTCAGAGTTTTTATTTTAATTAAAATGCTTGGGATATTGGCGAAAAACTCAACGGCTTGATCAATCGTTAAATTCAAAACATCACTTATAGATTTTCCTTTGTAGCGAATTTCCAACGTTTCGCGATTGTAACGCTTTCCCTGACAGGATGGACATTGCACATAAACATCTGGAAGGAAATTCATTTCTATGACCTGCATTCCACCTCCACTGCAAGTTTCACAACGACCGCCTTTTACATTGAACGAAAATCGTCCGGGTTTATAGCCGCGAATACTTGCTTCGGGCAAGGAAGAAAATAATGTACGGATATCTGAAAATACATTTGTATAAGTCGCTGGATTAGAACGTGGCGTCCGGCCAATGGGACTTTGATCAATTTCTATTACCTTATCAATATGTTGAAGTCCTTCGATTTTTTTGTAGGCAAGAGGCTTCTTGTTGGAACGAAAAAAGTACTGACTTAAAATGGGGTAAAGTGTTTCATTAATCAATGTTGACTTCCCACTTCCCGACACGCCCGACACACAGATGAGCATTCCGAGTGGAAATTCGACGGTTACATTCTTCAAATTATTACCACTCGCCTCAATCAATTTGAGCACTTTGCCGTTTCCTTTTCGTCTTTCTTGAGGAATCGCGATAATAATTTCGTTCCGTAAATATTTTGCAGTTAGTGAATCGCCTTGTGCTAAAGTAGCTC
>JBBALS010000018.1:14627-16551 GCA_040402915.1 Flavobacteriales bacterium | reverse complement strand
ATGGGTAGCTCTTTCGCAAGTCCCATTTATCGCTTGTTGAAGAAAGACGGAAAATACGGATTGTATTACCTCGAAAATGAAGGGATTTATACAGGGAATGAATGGATTTTAATGGAGCCATTTACTCCTTATAAAATAACTTCACTTTGTTTTATTCCCAGAGGAAAAGCCAAGAATAAAGATTACTTCACACTTTATCGGTTGGAAGATGAAGCGGGGAAATTTATTGGATATCGAAGTCAATCAGGAAGAGAATTCTTTGAAGATTGATTGACAATTAAAGCGAAAAAAAATTCCTTTCTAAATGATAATGAAGTCCTGATGCTTAAATAATCCTTCGTGCAAGTGGAGTTCCTTTCTGCGTTTGAACGACCAACATGGAAATAAATTTCGCTAGGGGTTCAATGTCCAGATCGACACTGGCTTTTTCTAACGCTGCCATATACACATTGCGTTGTTCAACAGGAATAATCGTCCACGGATAACCACCCGAACATAACATCACATTCATGAGGAATCTACCTAAGCGTCCATTCCCATCGGAATATGGGTGAATGTATACAAAGATAAAATGTCCCAAAACTGCGCGAACAGAAGCTTCGGGCTCACTACTGAGCAATGACATAAGTTCGGGCATGGCATCGCGAACGGCTTCAACATTGAGCGGCACATGTTTAGACGAACCGATATACACTTGATTATTTCGGTAGCCCGCCAAATCAGAAGCTTTTATTAAACCAGACAATACACTTGGAGCCCAGAGTTCTCTGTACCACAAACCATGATCATCATTTGCAACCTCTCCGGCATTCTCTTTTTGAAGAATACGCTCAATACTTTTCATAACCACCAAGGTCGATTGCCAATAACCACGAGCTGCCATGGCCTCACGATGTTGCTGATCTTCTTTGTTCTTTTTAGGATTCCAAGCTCCTTGTCGCACGCGCTCAATCAACTCAGAAGACACCTTGTATTTTTCGATGGACAAGGAATGGTATGCATCGGTAATATATTGTTCTTCGATGCTTTGAAGAAAGGTTTTCTTATTTCGTGGAATACCTGGTGCTTCCGGAAAATTGCGAATAATAACCTCCCGCATCTCGTTCCACATGAGTCGAATTCGATTCACGTATGGAGAACGATCGCGCATGGATAATTTAACAGGCGTTGCAGAACCGAACGGATCGTTTTCACGCACATCATATCCTGCCGATTTCATAATACTAAGAATGTCGGTAGCAATTTTCACCTGGCCTGTATTTCTGAATGCACCTGCTAAGCGTCCAGCAATAGTACTATGACCATTTTCGATAAGCAAGCGAATGATTTCGGAAGAATCGCTAATCTGCGAAAGTGCAGTTCGAACATCGGTCGGATTTTTACTAAAGATGGATGGTGAACAATGAATCAGCGACGAAGGCAAAGACAAAATGAACAAACCGTCTTGCTCAATGATGTCGGCAGAATTGGGCAGTTGCGATTTCATTGAAAACAAGGATGTGTTAAATGGCAAAGGCGTAATGGAATTGCTTCCAGTGCTCGATCGCACAATTAACTGAAATGGCACTGTGCGGTTTCCTGCATGCATCAACAAGGATTGATCTGCCGACAAACAATAGCTATCGTTGAACCTTTGCTCAAGGTAACGGGAGCAAAATCCCCAGTAAGATGTATACCAAGTTGTACTGTCGCCATATTGTTCGTCTTCGGGCGTGGCTATAAACCAACCTTTAATAACTTCTTTGAGAAAATGGCTGCGAATTAAACGTTCACGATGGATACGACTTATCTCTTCTTTCTTAATTGCAACAATATCCAAATCCTGAAGAGCTTTAAGTGCCTCCAGTGCCTGAGCTAATTTCTCTCTTGGTGCCGCCATATATTCTTACTTAAAACTCATTTAAATTATGTACTAAAATCAGGT
>JBBALS010000018.1:9762-14527 GCA_040402915.1 Flavobacteriales bacterium | reverse complement strand
TTCCGTGCTGTGCTAAAATTAGGTTTCCGTGCTGTGCTAAAATTAGGTTTCCGTGCTGTGCTAAAATTAGGTTTCCGTGTTGTGCTAAAATTAGGTTTCCGTGCTCGTTTTTAAAATACAATCCCAAAAATACACATTATATTCCAATATAACAGCACATTAAGTCATTTTAAATTAAAAATAAAGATAGAATTAGTAAAATTTATTGTTGATAAAAGTAAATGATTTTAGATAGAATTAAGCAAGATAATGATGTTTTAAAATTAGGTTTCCGAACGAATATTGTTGGGTTTTGTTTTTATAAACACGAAAAGGAGGTAGTTAGAGATAATGCCCCAAAGTCATTTCGGGATACATGACACAGTTAAGCAGAGAAAATTGCGCAGGAATAGTCTAGGCGGCGAGGCTGCATTTCGACATAGACCTCTAACAGCAACTTGCCAATTGAAACATTGTCGAATTTTGATACATTCGTGCAGCTTAAAACATCGCCTTCCCAAAAATTTCAAACTTCGGGTACTGTTAGCGCTCATTATAAATAAAAACAGATAAACACTAAAAAATGGAAATATTAAAAATCATAATTGTAGTAATCTTATTAGCGTTTACATTTATCCAACTTTATTTTATTCGTGGCCAAAGAAATATTGAAACATACTCTTATGTAGTCAAAAAAAAATATGACCGATTTGAAATAAGGAGTTATGAATCTACTTTATTTACCTCAGTCAAACTCTCCACAAAAGGATATAAAAACTCGGCAAGTAAAGGCTTCTCAGTTTTAGCGGGATATATTTTTGGAAATAATGAAAGGAATGAAAAAATATCAATGACTACCCCTGTCTCAATGTCATTAGAGGATTCCATGACTATGATGTTTATGGTTCCTAAGAAATTTAAAAAGGACATGCTTCCTAAGCCTAATCAAACAGGCATAGAATTTAAACAAGAGCCTGCAAAAACCCTTGCCGCGATTAGGTTTAGCGGTTGGGCTGATGATACTAAAATAGAAAAGTATAAACAAAACTTAAAAGCGGCTTTAGATGCTGAAGGTATAAAGTATACTAATCAATTTTATTTATTTGGCTACAATGCACCTTATGAAGTTTTTAATCGAAAAAATGAGGTTATAGTTGAATTGCAGTAAAATACTCAACACAAATAAAAACTAAGCCAAGAAAATAATTAAACTAATTTATAATAGAATTAAAACGACCGCTAGCAGTAACTTGCCGCCATGCTTACATTTTCATTCATTAGAATATTGATTTGCGTTAACAGTATATTCAAGATCAAAAAATTTAGCTCGCAAGAATTTTTTCGCAGGGCACAACCTCTAACAGCGCCCACCTAAGAATTGGGGTATTGTGCTTAATTGAAACATTGTCGACTTTTATTGTATTCGTGCTGTCTAAAACATCGCGTTCACAAAGTCCCAAACTTCTGGTTGCTCGCGGCACGATAAAAACAAAAAAGCCGGTGCTATAAACACCGGCTCTATTAAAAACTTTAAAGAAATTACTTGACTGGTACCGGCTCCAACCAAATTTTCAACCCTTTTTGATTGAAATCATGAAGCAACATGAATCCTGGTTTGAATGCCGTTATGTTCTTGTATAGTGCGTAAGTATCACTAGCATTGCTGTCGGAGTTGAAGCTGTATTGATCGGCTCCTGTTGCTTTCGCAAATTTACCCAACTTGTTTAGCTTTTCAGAAACCCAGCGATCCATATCGATGTTTGGAATGTTCTCGGTAGATTTCTCTCCTAGAGGAAGGAAATATGCTTTGCTTTTAAAACCATCGTCGTTACGGTAAACAATAATCTGCTTTCCATCTTTCTCGATAAGTTCCTTGTAGCAGAAAAATCCGCGGCCATACATGTATTGCGCAATGGCTAATCCTTTTTCGCTTGCAATTTTCCCACTCACACGCGCTTCTTTGTTTTGTTTTGCAACAACATCAATGCTGCTTAAGTTTCCGGTTGCATCAAAATTAAAGAACACAAAATCTAAAACGGTAAAACCAATTTCTCCAGCCGCTGATGAACCTCCACCTGAACCAAGTAGAGCGCCGGCGCCCGATCCAGTCAAGTTTGCATTATTTGCTTTCTTGAATTGCTCACAAATAACCATGTAGGTTCCGTCATTTTTCTTAATCACGTCTTCTACCATAATTTTGGTTTTTCCACCCAACAATGCCGAAGAAAATTCTCCTGCAATTTGATCTTTCATACTTTTCCAAGTCTTCTTGGTGAATTGCTTAATCTCTCCTTCTCCAGAAATCAAGGTAAAGAACAAACCATCCGAATTCTTGTCATCGTACTTGCTTCCTTTAAAATACATTCCACCTGTAATAACTGCTCCACTTGCCGTAACACGAATAAATGCAGGTGCTCCGCCATCATCTTCGTTTACTAAATCGGTCGAGTAAACTTCTTCGCCATCTTCTACATTGAAACACTGAACCGAATACACATAATTATCGGAAGAACGGTTTGGATTTTCCTCACGCAACAAATACAATTTACCATTGCTCACCTTAGAATCTTGTGCTTTCCAAATGCCGCTTTCCGGAATGTGCGATTTGGTCCATTTCGAATTCAAATCTTTATCGAGACGCTCAATATCAAATCCAAATTTCTTTTCTTTCATTGGACGAAGCAAAATAAATTCCTCTTCGTTCAACACGTGAATTATTGGAAAATTCTCTTCCGTTAACAAAGCACGACGAACGTCTTCTTCCACTTTCTTTTGAACAAGTTCGCCTGTTGCATCCAAGGTAACCGTTGTGCGTGTTTTCTTTAATGCATCAACAAAAATGAACATGAAGTACTTTCCTGTAAATGCCGATGATGCCATTTCAGAAAACTTAGTCACTTCAATTTCGGTGGTTTTGATTTCTTTTAAATCTTTATCGTAAAGCTTCAAAACAAAATTGGCCATTCCTTTGGTTTCAGTTTTTTCGCCAAACCAAGTGGTGAAAACAATTTCGCCATTAATTGATTTTACACCTGAGAAACCTCGTGAATTAGGCGATTCAATAGTGATTTCTTGTGCATTTACATTTCCCATTACGAGGGTAAAGCAAAGCATTGCTGCGAATAGTCTTTTCATGTTTGTTTTTTATTGGGTTGCGAATATAGGCAAATAAAAAACCCTAATGCGCTATGATACAAGTGTATCTAAATAAAATAATTTCAAATTGTCAAAAAAATACTTAAGCATATTTCCCCTGCATTAAATACTCCTGAACATATTCTTTCACTCCATTTTCGAGCGAATAAAAAGGTTCTGAATAACCAATGCTGCGTAACTTACTCATGTTCGCTTCTGTAAAATATTGGTAGGTATCACGTATGTCAGCAGGAGTATCAATAAATCGAATGTCCGCTGGCTTTTGCATGGCAGCAAAGGTGGCCGAAGCCAAATCGAAAAAGCTGCGTGCTGTTCCTGTTCCTAAATTATACAAGCCCGAATCTTTGCGGTGTTGCATCAAAAAGTAACACACTTTTACCAAATCTTTCACATACACGAAATCACGCATTTGTCCGCCGTCTGCATAATCGGCTCTGTGAGATCGAAACAAATTCACAGTTCCTTTTTCTACAATCTGATTGTACGAATGAAAAATCACGGAAGCCATGCGTTTTTTATGCGATTCATTGGGTCCATAAACATTAAAGAACTTCAATCCAGCCCAGAAATACGGTTTGCGCTCTTGCTTTAATGCCCATTTATCAAAGTCGTTTTTCGAATCTCCGTAAGGATTTAATGGTTTTAATTGCGCAACAATTTCATGATTGTCTTCATAACCCAATTCTCCTAGTCCATAAGTAGCTGCCGAAGATGCGTACACCAAAGGAATTCCAAATTCCAAACATTTGTTCCAGACCGCTTGCGAATAATGCAGATTCAGTTCATCGAAAATGGCTTTATTGAATTCGGTGGTATCGGTGCGGGCGCCCAGATGAAAAATAAATTCCACACCACGATGGTTTTCATCCAGCCAAGAAATAAAAGCAGAGCGTTCCACTTTTTGAGAAAATTTCTTCCCTTCCAAATTGCCTTTCTTCTCCAATTTGCTGAAGTCATCAACTAAGACTAAGTCGTAAAAACGCTGTTCGTTCAAATAGCCAACAAGGCACGATGCAATAAATCCGGCGGCTCCAGTAATAACAATCATGGGAATTCTTTTGCCGCAAAGATAGAAATTGTTGCAAGATGAATTCCTTGGGCATGCCCCATCATAAACTTCGCATAGCTGCGTTTATTCAGGGTCGCGTTTTTCATTGCAAGTCCGCTCCCTCCTGTTATCGGGATGCGGGCTTTCCATTGCAACCGCTCATGCAAACATTGCGTTTCTATTTTCATTCAATTTCACCAAACATTATTTACCTATTTTTGAACATGCATTTTCCAATCCTTATAACAACCGCTTTTCTTTGGGTGTTTACTTTTCAAACAAAAACCATCACCGAAACATCAAGAACACCTTCATCCAAACCAAGCACCGACTCGTTGTATTGGCGCGATGGAATCCAACTCAGCTGGGATGACTTCAAAGGCAAAAGCAACAATAGCGGAGGATACGCGGCATTAACATATACAGTTATTGCTCTAGACTATGATATTAATTCCAACGGACAAACATTCAACCCAACATTTACTGTGAAATGCGCTTTCCTAAAAAGTAAATCTTGGGTAAAGCGCAATGACCCGAAATCGAAAACGCCTGAAATTTTAGCTCACGAACAATTGCATTTTA
>JBBALS010000018.1:0-9752 GCA_040402915.1 Flavobacteriales bacterium | reverse complement strand
TTCGTCGCAATTTAAAAGCAATGCAGTACACCAAAAATTACAAAAAGGAAATCAACGAAATCTACAATAAAACCCTCGAGGAGGGAGAAAAAATGCAGCAACGATATGACAAAGAAACCAACCACAGCATCAATAAAGAAGCACAAAAGAATTGGTCTTATTTGATACAATCCGATTTAGGTTATTTGATAGGCTATCAATCTAACTGACGAAGAAACTTTTGCACGTTTGCAAAAACACGCACTTCTGCATCATCATATTCCTGAGGAATAAATTTTTCGCCCGTAATGTGTTCGTACAATTCAATATACCGTTCAGATATCTCCGAAATAAACTGTTCGTCCATAATCGGAATTTTCTGCCCTTCCTTGCCTTGAAAATTATTGGCAATTAACCACTGACGAACAAACTCTTTACTCAATTGCTTTTGCGTCTCACCACGTTCTTGACGTTCGTTATACCCATCGGCATAAAAATACCGAGATGAATCGGGCGTGTGAATTTCATCGATAAGTAAAATTTCTCCAGAATCCGTTTTCCCAAACTCGTATTTAGTATCCACCAAAATCAACCCGCGTTTGGCTGCCATTTCGGATCCGCGGGCAAAAAGTGCGCGCGTAAAATTTTCCAACTGAACATAATCACTTTCCGAAACGATGCCTTGTTTCAAAATTTCCTCGCGCGAAATATCTTCGTCGTGCCCTTCGGATGCTTTGGTTGTGGGTGTAATAATCGGTTCTGGCAAACGGTCATTTTCTTTCAATCCATCAGGCAGTGAAACACCGCAAACCATTCGTTTACCGGCAGCATATTCGCGAGCAGCATGTCCGGCTAAATATCCACGAATAACCATTTCTACTTTAAATGGATTACACATTTTGCCCACGGCGACGTTAGAATCTGGAGTTCCAAGCAACCAATTGGGAACAATGTCGCGGGTGGCTTCTAAAAAATAGCTTGCTGTTTGATTCAACACCTGACCTTTAAAAGGAATTCCTTTAGGTAACACCACATCAAAAGCAGAAATGCGATCGCTTGCTACCATTACCAAAAGTTGGTTTTTTATGGTATATACATCGCGCACTTTACCTCGATAAAAGGCAGTTTGTCCTTCAAAAAAATAATCAGTCGCGCGGAGGCTGTTCTGGCTGGTTGGCTTGGTATGCATGCAAAATGGCTGTTACTAGTTTATGGCGAAGGACATCGCTTGTATCTAAATGAATGATTTCAATTCCTGAAATCCCTTTCAATATTTTAATCCCTGTTGCTAATCCCGAAGTTTGATTTCGGGGTAAATCTACTTGTGTTAAATCTCCTGTAATGAGAAACTTGGCCGAACGTCCCATTCGTGTGAGGAACATTTTCAATTGTGCTTCGGTGGTATTTTGTGCTTCATCCAAAATCACAAAAGCATTGTCGAGCGTTCTCCCACGCATAAATGCCAATGGTGCAATTTGAATAATACCGGTTTCCAAGAAAAGTTGAAGTTTATCGGCTGGAATCATATCCAACAAAGCATCGTAAAGTGGTTGCAAATAAGGATCAAGTTTATCTTTTAAATCTCCAGGTAAGAACCCTAAATTTTCGCCCGCCTCAACAGCAGGTCGTGTTAATATAATACGTTTTACCTCTTTGTTCCGAAGTGCGCGAACTGCCAATGCCACGGCGGTGTATGTTTTCCCGGTTCCCGCTGGACCAATGGCAAACACCATATCGTTGTCATAAGAGGCCTGAACAATTTTTCGTTGATTGGGTGTACGCGCTTTAATAATTAATCCGCTGTTACCAAACACAATAACATCCGAACTACTTTGCTGATCAGGCGGCAGTTCAGGTAAGTCATTTTCAGTGTCCATGAGTTTCTTAACAAGCTGCTCGCTTAAAGAACCATAGCGTTGTTGTTGGGAAATAAGTATCGCGAACTTTTGTTCGAACAATAGAATGTCTACTTCTTCGCCTTGTACCTTCAATTCGAGCCCTCGGGCAACAATGCGTAATTTGGGATAATAACTTCGAATCTTATCGAGAGTTTCGTCATTTACTCCGTATATTTCCACAGGATTTATATCGGGCAAACTGATAATTTTTTCGTTCAAATGCTTAACGGTTAGGTGTTATTTTTAAAATGAAAGCACGGTTGCTTTTCACATACAAATAAATGAATTTTGGGGCATCCCTCCAACATAGAAATGATACGATGGCAATAATAACTTTAACAACCGATATGGGACTTAGCGACTACTATGTTGCTGCCGTGAAAGGTTCCATTTTATCCGAAATGCCTGAAGTTACAATTGTTGATGTAAGTCACGTTATTGCACCTTTCGATCGTTTTAAAGCCGCATTCGTTTTGAAAAATGCTTATCATCATTTCCCAGATGGTACGGTTCATATTATTGGTGTTGAAACTTTCGAAGACGAAGCTACAATGCACGTTGCCGTTAAAATCAATAATCATTATTTTATTGGTGCAGACTCTGGAATTTTCTCTCTTATGTTTCCCAACCAACAGGCTGACGAAATTGTACAACTTACCATTCAACAAGAAGCGCATCATCAATCGTTTCCATTGTTCAATGTTTTCGTTAAAGGCGCTTGCCACATGGCTCGTGGTGGATCATTAGAAACAATTGGGCGTAAAATTCAAAACTTCAGACAGAGCTTGATGATTTCTCCCACACTTGGCGAATTGCATTTGGGAGCAAGCGTTGTGCATATCGATTCTTTTGGAAACATCATTACAAACATTCGCCAGGAATTATTCGAAGAGCAAAGACAAAACAGACGATTTGCAATAATATTCCGAAGAAATTCGAAAAACATTTCGCGTCTTTCCAAAGGATATAATGATGTGACCGATGGAGATGTTTGTGCCTTTTTCAATTCTTCGAACTTCCTGGAAATAGCAATAAACCGAGGATCTATTGCGCGTCTTTTTGGAGCAAAACTCAACGATATTATCCGAATAGAATTTTATGCTGATTAGAATTGTAGAAATGCATTTCAGAGAAGATGCGGTAAATCAATTTATTGAAGTTTTCAATGATAGCTCCATGCATATCCGAGCTTTTCCTGGTTGCATGAATTTAGAACTTTTGCAAGATTTGGACGATTCAGCGCATATTTTTACATACAGTTTTTGGGAAAATGAAAAGGCATTATTGGCATATCGAAATTCCGAATTATTTATAACGACCTGGGCCAAAACCAAGATACTATTCGATAAAAAACCAAATGCCTGTTCATTGAATAGAACAACTCAACTGGGTTGATTTATAAATTCTGCTATAATTAATTTTTGATGACTGATTTCTTACACAGGAAAGAAATTCCTAATTTGATAGAAAATTAATGTGTATTTCAAACATAGCTTTGTGAAGCTTATTAATTAAGATTTCACCCAATTAAACCATATCCATATGAGAATTTCCTCTACATTTTTATTAATCGTTCTCCAGACAGTGTTTGCTGGGATGATTCAAGCAGCCGAAAAAACTTGGACTGGTACAAATTCATCAAGTTGGAATTTATCTACAAATTGGCAACCGGCAGGAATTCCTTCAATTGCTGACGATGTCGTTTTTAATGGCTCGGTAAGTAATTCAAATTGTGCATTACCTAATTCCGTTGTTATTAAAAGCATGCAGGTTTTAAGTTCTTATTCAGGAACAATTACCGGCAATAGCTCATCGAGTGCCATATATACGGTAACTAACAATTTGCAAATTTCAGGCGGAACATTTTCGGTAGGATTGTCGAAATTTAAAGTGGTTGGAAATGTTACTATTGATGGAGGAAACCTCACTAAAAGCACTGGCGGAATTTGCACCATGAATAACGTAACAATCAATAGTGGGGCATTTACCATTCAAGATGCAACAGTTGAAATTTTAGGAAATCTCATTATATCTGGTGGAATTTTCGAAACTGGATCGGGAAGTTTTACTGTCAAAACTTCATATCAGCAAAGCGGAGGAACATTCAGCAAAATTGCCGGTATTGGATTGTTTAATCCTACAGGAGCGGTTATAATTTCGGGAGGTGTTTTTACAAATTCAAATGCAGCTATTACGTTTAAGTCATTAAGTTTATCAAACGCAACATTGAATGGTGGAAACGCCTCAACGTATTTCAACGGAAACTTGGAATTGCTCAATGCGAACTTTTCGAAAATATCGGGTGCATTATACATGAATTCGAATGCCGCTTTTAACAGCAGCAATTCAACAATAAATTTGGGAAGCGCATCATTCAATGCCAACGCCATTTCAATTCAAGGCGGTTCAGCTAATTTTGGTTCGGGTTCTGTCATCGTAAACGGAAATGGAATTTTCAACAATACAACACTAGTTAAATCATCGGGTAATGCATTGTTTGAGAATGCATATTCTTTATCCGCTCAAAATGCAACGCTAACGTTCGGTACTGGAACAGTTCAAACTGGTAACCTGAATCTTGATGCTACAATCCTAAACATGGGTTCCAACAATTTCACCGTAAATGGAGCTTTAACTATGTCGGGATTATCGCAATTAAATAAGTCGACCGGTTTCGCAGAACTTGCATATAATTCTTCGGTTCAAATAAACGACGGTGTAGTTAATCTTTCTGGATGCTCACAAATAAACTCAGGTAATTGGAAACAATTAGGCGGTTCGTTTTCTTGTGGCGCTTCTCCCCTATTTGTGAATGGCAATTTAGAAATCGCAAACGAAGCTATCTTCAATGCACCATCGAGCACCATGCGACTGCAAGGCAATTTTAGTCAAAGTGGTGGAACCTTTAACCACAACAACGGAACAGTTAGTTTAATTGGAACATCATCCAATACTTACAGCATTTTAGGAGAACCTACTTTTTACACACTCGAAATGCAAAATAATTCGGGAGTGAATGCAAAAACTATTGAGATATATGGAGCACTCAATGTAAATCAAGAATTATCCTTTAAAAATGCTTCGGCATTAAATCGTCCTATTCGAATAAACATTGGTACAATTAATCTTTTAGGGAACATCAATATCAGCAGTTACCGTTCATCCGATACAAATCCTGGATCGGGAATCATTCAATTTAGTGGAGGTAATTCACAAACTATTACGGGAACTTCTTTAAACAATGCAGAAGGAATTTTACCCGAATTATTCATTAATAAAACTGGAGGTTCGGTTCTATTGAATGGGAATCTAAATCTGGGAAATGGCTTTGCGTATCAAAACTCCAGTATCACATTCGATCCCAACCTAGTTTTCAATATGCAAGGAGGCGAGTTTGCTCTTGAAGGACTTTCCATTCCACTAGTTCGTGTTTCGGGCAGCTGTTCATTAAACGGTTCACTTGTAGTTCTTGGGAATCTTGAAATATTAAGCTCAGGAATATTAAATAATGGGAATAGCAACTTAAATGTAAATGGCTCAATGCTGAATTCTGGTAAATACTTTAATTTATCTGGATCGTTGAGCGTTTCGGGAACATTAAGTAATAGCGGCGAATTCTCGGCGAATACAGGTACCGTGAACGCACTTTCCGGTATTGTTCAAGAGCAGGGTATTTTTTCATGCATTGCAGGTCAAGTAAATTCAATTGGAACGTTGAATATTAATGATGGAGTATTTAATTGCGCAAATGGAATTGTAACGATTAATGGATCCATCATTCAAAACGGAGGGCAACTCGATGGAAATACAAATGGAGGAACGTTAACGGTTTCACAAAACTTCACACAAGTAGGTGGTATTTTTAATGGGCAGTCGGGTATTTTAAACATAGCTGGAATTTTAAACTTAGCTGGCACTTTTAATCGCGGAACTGGAACAATTCATTTTAATGGTGTTGGGCCACAAACTATTCCCGCATTGTACTACAACAAATTGAGCATTGCTGGAACAGGCAGATTGATTACGCTTGCACCAAGTGAAATTAAAATTGGAGCATCTACTGCGGGTTTTGCACCTAATACAAGTAACATTTACACAACTACCAACAATGCCATTAATTATTGCGCAAGTGGCAATCAGGATGTTGCAGGATTTGCCTACAACAACCTTTCATTATCACGTTCTGGAACAAAATCTCTAGCTGCAAATGCTTCTGTTAAAAATACATTGCAAGTTCTGAATTCATCTGTATTTGATGCAGATGGAACAAGTAACAACCGCATTTTTATCATGCTAAGCAACCAATCACTAACAGCGCGCATCGATCAAATTCCTTCATCCGCTTCTATTGTTGGCAATATGACTGTGCAACGTTGGACTCGTGGTGGTGTTCGATCTAATCGTTTTATTGCATCACCAGTTGACACCATTGGAGGAATCAAATTCAAACAAATCAAAGATAATATTTTACTGTTTGGGCCCGGTAATTCTGCCAATGGCTGGGATTCTCCAACAAATTACACTACGAATGTTTGGGTGTACAATGAAACGGCAAACAATGGAACAGAATGGCGTTCACCTGCTAGTACAAATGAAGTGCTCCCTCTTGGAAGTGGGTTGCTATTATATTATTTAGGAACTCGAGGACAAAGCACGTTAGTGCTTCCTAATGCAGCAACCATCGATTTCAAAGGAATTCCAAACCAAGGTGATATCAATTTGCCCGTAACTTGCACGGGAGGATGTGTTCCTATTGACAATGGAAATGGATGGAATTTGGTTGCAAATCCGTATCAATCGCCTATCGATTGGAATTCTGCAGAATGGACTAAGACGGGCATTTCAAGTACAATCTATATTTGGAATCCAAGCATCAACCAATACGCATCTTATAACAGTGCAAACCCAAGCGCAGCAACAAATGGAGGCTCTCGTTACATTGGACCTGGGCAATCGTTTTTCATTAAATCGAATGCCAACAGTCCAGTTTTAACAGCGCATGAAACAATTAAAACATCTACGTTTCCCGATTCTTTGTTTTTCAGAATGTCGGCTCCACAAGAGCAATTACGCTTGATGGTAAAAATGCAGGGAAGCAATGTTCAAGATGAGGCCATCATCGAATTTCATGATCAAGCAAGCGAAGCATTCAATCCTACGTTCGATGCATACAAACCTGAATTACCCGGAATGAATTTGAGTTTCGCACTTATTAATGATATGGGAGATGCACTTTCTGTTCATGCATTTGCCAAACCCGATTTAACGTATGAGGATAAAATCATTCCAGTAAAAATTAAAGTCGAATCAGGTATTTACGAAATTACTGCTGAGCAATTGGAGTCTTTTGGAAATGATGTTCAATTTTTTATTGAAGACCGTTTCAACAAAAACATCACGAAATTAGAAGAAGGCAAACGTTTTTCCTTTGAAGTTAATTCCAATCCAGAAACATCGCAATTGGGAAGATTGAATATCATCATTCGTCAAAGCAAATCGAATACGTCAATTTCTACGAATAATTCCATTCGTGTTTTCCCGAATCCGAGCAATGGCGATAATATTCAAGTAATGCTGCCAAAAGCAGAAAAAGGTTCCATAGAAATATTCAATATGCTTGGTGCGAAAGTTATTTCGCAGACCTTTGAAAACATCCAAAATACCATCCAACTAGAAAATATGAATCAAGTTCCAGCTGGCGTTTACACTGTTATTTGGAATTCTACCGATGGGAAATTTAGCGATAGATTAACCATAAAATAAAATCAATAAATTTTTCAAACGTGCATTTGCAGATTCATCTGTGGATGCACGTTTTTTTATTTGTCCATTATTGATTGAAATTCTTTATGGTTCCCAGAATTTCCTTTAAAAATTGAATGCAATCCATTTAATCAAACATTTAACTTGCGAAAATGAATAAAATTAGAATCTTTGCAAGAAAATAAACAGAAATTAAGATGGGACTTTTTTCAGAATTTAAAACATTTGCTATGCGCGGCAACGTAATGGATTTAGCCGTTGGGGTTGTTATTGGTGGCGCCTTTGGCTTAATTATAAATTCTTTAGTTGGCGATGTCATTATGCCAATTATTGGTATACTAACAGGCGGCATTGATTTTACAGGACTAAGTTATACAGTTGGAAGTGCGGCAATCGCTTACGGGAAATTCATACAAGCCATTTTCTCATTCACAATTATCGCATTTGTATTGTTTTTGGTGATCAAGGGAATGAATGCAACAAAGAAACAAGCTGAAGAAGTTCCTGCAGCTCCAAGTTCAGAAGAAATTCTACTTGCCGAAATTCGTGATTTACTTAAAAATCAAAAGAACTAATCCGAATGCGATTTAATAAAAAGGGATATTTCGTTACCGCTCTTAGCTTTGTTTTTTGCACACTAAATGCTCAAATAGAAGTTACAGAAGATACAACCGTAAATGGTTGGAAAAAGGGCGGATTTTTAGCACTCAATTTTAATCAAGTTTCATTAACCAATTGGGCTGCAGGTGGACAAAGTGCGCTTTCTGCTACTGCACTTGGAAATGTCTTTGTTAAATACCGTAAAAACGATGTTTATTTTGAATCGGTTTTGGATGGTGGTTTTGGATTTATAACTACCAAGTCGAATCCGCTCAGAAAAAATGAGGATAAAATTGAGCTCAATGCTAAATTCGGGGAAAAAGCAAAAGGTAAATTTTACTATGCCGGAATGCTCAATTTTAGAACACAAATGGCTCCCGGCTATAATTTCCCCGATGACTCATCCGTAATCTCTCGTTTCTTAGCTCCAGGATTTTTATCGCTCGCTTTAGGTATGGATTACAAACCAAACGATTGGTTCTCTATGTTCATATCGCCTGCAACGGGTCGTTCTACTTTTGTAATGGATCAACGTTTAGCTGACCTTGGACAATTTGGGGTTACCGCTGCAACTTATAATTTGGGGGTTAAAACCTCAGATGGTAAAAGATATCGTTTTGAATTTGGTGCTTATTTGAGGGCGCGTCTTCAAAAAGATTTGGTTAAAAACATTTCCATTATATCAAACCTACAATTGTTCAATAACTACTCTGATCCCATCAAACCTCAACGTGCAAATATTGATGTGAACTGGGAGAACCTCATCCTCATTAAGGCGAACAAGTGGCTTACAACAAGTATTTTCACAAATCTCATCTACGATCATGATGTGCAGATACCTGTAGAAAGGGTTGTAGATGGAGTGAAAGTGATTGGTACTGGACCGCGCATGCAGTTTAAAGAGGTTTTGGGAATTGGACTTTCCGTCAAATTCTAAAATGCTTTTCAGTTCAAAGTGAATAAATATTCATAAGTCGAACAAGCCAAAAATTTAATAAGTTTTAACTTCGTTGCCTTAAATATTCATCCCAATTTGGCAATAAGTATATGAGTGATATTATTAAACATGAGTGCGGAATTGTACTCATTCGGCTTCTTAAACCACTCGATTATTATCGCCAAAAATACGGCTCGGCTCGGTATGCATTAAACAAACTCCATTTACTGATGGAGAAACAGCACAACCGTGGGCAAGACGGCGCTGGAATTGCCTGTATCAAATTCGATATTGAACCCGGCGAACGATACATTGGCCGATTTCGATCAAATGCAACGCATGCACTTCGAGAGATTGTTGAAAAAGTGAATGGCTATTTTGAGGAAATTCAGATTAAGAATCCTGATAAAATAAACGATTCAGATTACCTCAAAGAAAATGTTCCATTTATTGGAGAACTCCTTATGGGGCATCTTCGGTATGGTACATTTGGTAAGAACAGCATCGAAAGTTGTCACCCCTTTTTAAGACAAAACAATTGGATTACACGAAATTTAGTAGTTGCTGGAAACTTC
>JBBALS010000017.1:0-16816 GCA_040402915.1 Flavobacteriales bacterium | reverse complement strand
TTTTTAAAAGATTACTATCTCGAAATAGTAATCTTTCTAGTAAAGTTTTGAGATTGTGTATTCAGTTGGAATAGATAAATCCCGGCAGGCAATTGTTCCAAATTCAATGTAAATGCACCCGCATTCAAATCGGAAGTTCTGTTTTGCGCTAAAACGATTTTACCCGTGATATCCACCAATCTGTATTCCCAATTTCCTTTGTCGAGATTCGAATAAACAATGGTTAAATCTTGTCCGATAAGAGGATTCGGATATGTAAATAAAGTACCTGTTGCTACTCCTCCCAAATTACTTACAGCGCGTATTTCGGTATTGTCGGATTGCCCGTTAAAATCGACCTGACGAATCTTGTAATAAGATAATCCTGTTAATGGGTTAGCGTCAACAAAAGTGTAATCTTTTACCAAAGAGGAATTCCCGGCACCATCAACCGTTCCAACAACTTCGAAATTCACAGCATCAACCGAACGCATCACTTCAAAATAATCGTTATTAATCTCACTTGCAGTTGTCCATGACACATCAACATTGCTTGTTGCATTATTGAACTGTGCATCAAAGTTTAACCACGTTACAGGAAGAGGAGAACCATCGCCAGCACCTGAAAAATCAGAGAACGTTGTTAATCCATTCCAAGTGAATGTCTTTAAAACATTATCATTTGCGCCCGATGTTCCAGTTATTGCAGCGGCTGGTGAACCTGGGCAACTTAACCAACCTGGAGTTGTTGTAGAAGTGCTGTATTTAACAGGATATAATGTACCTGTTCCCACCTCGTCGGCAACAACATAGGAGTAACTAACATCATACACTGGATCAATTGCTAGACCTGAAGGCTCAACCGACCAATAACGAGAAATGTATTTTGTTGGAGGAGCTCCTGTTAACAAATTAGGATGAATACCTTGAACAGCCGTTGTTGAAATGTAAGATCCAACTTGAGCTCCATTGGTTAATGTAACCGACATTGGACTGTAATTAGTTGCATCACCCACAGGGAAAGCATAAGCAGTGTTCGAATTGGTAAATGCTTTAATGTTACCACCTCCAGCAACTGCGTTTGTAATGACATATTTAGAGCTATTTGCTCCGGTGATTGTTCCGTTTGCTAATCCAGTTCCAATGGTAAGACGATTAGCTCCTAAATCAATTTTACCAGATATAAAATTCAAGTTGTTTGAAATGGTTAAAGAGGAAGCAGCAGCAGTAACAAGATTTCCACTAAAAAGAGATACTTCCAAATCATAGAATGTTTCCGTAGAAATGCCTGAACTTAAAGTTATCGTTTGGCTTCCTGCAGTTTGACGATCAAAAACCACCTTCTTACTGTTGTGATTAAATGCACTTGTTGCTCCCGAACGCGTCCAATTTCCTCCAATATTGAAAGAGCCAGAATAAGCGGGGGTCAAAGTAAATGTACCATCCGTTATGGTTAAGTTACCGCGAAGTGCTCGTGTACTCTGGAGTTGCAAATCGGTGTTTGCGTCCATAACCTCAACATTATAAGGGATACCTGGATTGCCCGAAGCAATCGCTCCACTCGCCCATGTTTTATCGTTTGAACCAACTTGGTAATCAACTGTATTCGAGAATCGAAGTAATGAATTTACCCCATAATAACAAGGATTGAGAATTTGACCCACAGAACCCGCAAGTAATACCTGAAGTGTTCCATTAATTGTGGTTGGACTTCCTACTCCAAAATCTACAGCTCCATCACCAATACGAACAAGTACATTTGAATCAAATGATAATGTTGAACCAGCAAAAGAGGAAACTGTTTTGGTGTAATCATTTGGAAGATTTGCACCTAAACCTGTGATTTCGAAAATACTTCCCGCAGGTCCAGTTATAGAACGAACTCCTCCTCCACTAACAGTAATGCTTCCTGAAAAAGATGGAGCCGTTGCGCGACCTCTTGCGGTTAATGTATAACCTCCCAAGTTTAAATCCCCTCCGCTTAGAGTAAGGTCACGATTGAAAGTACAATTATCTCCCAACGTTAAAGTGTTTCCTGAAGTAATAATTAAATCGCGGACTGCGGTTGAAGAAGCTAAATATTCAACACTACTGATTACAGAATTTTGGTATTCTAAATCATAAATATTCGTTCCTAAAACAGTTGGGGCAGCTGACATTGTTCCATTGATACGAACGATTTTGGATCCGTTAGCTAAAGTACAACCAAGACTATTTAGATCGAAGACTCCATTACTCAATCGAAGTCGAGTATTGATTGATGTATTATCGTTAATTTTTACAGATGCGGCTGAATTATTAATGGCTAGATAAGCAAAAATTGGAACGCCAGAAATGTTCTGAGTAACCGTCCCGTTCATTTCCACTTCGCGACTATTTTGGGTCAATGTTCCACCAACATTGCGTGTTAAATTTCCACCAATTTTAATATCTCCACCAGCTACCGAACTCAAACTAAGAGTTCCTGAAGAAGCGCCTCCAACGGTAACATCACCTAAAACTACTAATGGATTTGCCATAGCACCCATGTTTAAAATTGCACCGTTGTTAACTGTTAAGTTACCAGCAATTTGACAAGCAGCTGCTCCTGGAGCAAGGTTTAAAGTTGTTACTGTAGAATTTAAATCTACCAAAACATGATGAGGATACCCTGGTCCCGAATTGGTGCTCCATTCTAACCCACGATTAAAACTATTTCCAGTAAAATAACGAAGAGTAGAACCTGCTGCATACGATGGAGGGTTTGTTGAAATAAAACCACCGTTTGCTATTTGAAGAGTTCCATTGATTGTAGATGTTGTAGCTCCGAAATTGAATCCGCTGTTTAATGCAACTGTAACATTTGCTCCGAAATCAATTGATGATCCAATTGAAGGAGTAATCGTTTTAAGTCCATTAGAAATAGAGAAGACAGAACCTGATGAACCTATTATTGAAGTTGGTCCTGAAGGAAGATTAATAATCCCTCCTGTTCCAGTTAAGGAAAGCAATTGACCATTAAGATCGATTGTATTTCCAGAAGCGATCTCCAGAACATTTCCAGAAGAAGCTCCAACAATAACATTAGTAGCAGGTGAATTATTGAGAACTAGATTCCCTGAAGTTTTATTAGCAATTAGATACGTAAATGTTTCATTGCCTCCACCATTAGTAGTGATAGTTTGGTTTGCTGCTCCAGTGAATAATACAGCGCGATTATTTGAATTAAAAGTAGCTGTTGAAGCACGATTCCAATTACCACCAACATACAGATCTCCTGAACTTGAGTTAAGAGATAGAGCTCCTGAATTTATTGTAAGATCACCTAATAGGCCTCTATTGCCAGATGCTAGAGATAAATTTGTTCCATTAAGAAGAACATTTTGTGGAGTTCCTAAGCCCGCAACAGATGCGTTAGCATTCCATTCATTGCTTGAAGTATAATTTCCTCCAGTAGCATAAATCAATGTTGATGTTGCAGAATATGTTGGCGAGCCAGCAATAATAAATGCTCCAGAATTCAGGGTTAAATTCCCATCAATTGTTGTCGTTGCAGTAAGTGTAGTATTTCTATTTAATGTTAGGTTTTTAATAGTAACAGAATTAGATCCCGAAACAGATCCAATTCCTGTAAAAACAACATTCCCTTGTCCTAAACTGGTGGTTGCACCCGAGTTATTTATAATTCCTCCCAAATCGGCAATGTTCAAATTAATGTTAGGGTCAACTGTTAATGAACCACTTGAATTAATTGTAACATTTGCAATATTTACATCAGAACCTACTAATGTTATAGGATTATTAATACACACACTTGCATCTGCAGGAGGTACGATTCCAGAAAGCCAGATATTGGGATTACTCCAACTTCCATTGGAAGCAGTTGAAATACAAGAGTATATTCCGTTAATATTTCCAACAATCATAGCGGTATTTATCAAGTTACCGGTGTAATTGACCGTTGATGTTGATGTGTATGGATCTGAGCCGCTAGTTGTTAATGATGGCCTAACAACCCAATTAAATCCGTCCCAATTAGCTTGATAAACGCCGCCTGATCTATTGAAAGTAGATCCTTCGTTCGTGGAATTCCATTGGAAACTCGTAGTTAGATTATTACCACCAGGAGTAACTTCACTTAGGAAATACTCCACCAGCACCATTTGATTATTATCGTTAATTGAATTGCTAAAGGAAGGAGTAGTAGCAACCCGCACTCCTATATTATCTGGTGTTCCCGCTTGATTTAGAGTTAATGGATTGTATGAAGTAGAAGATGGACCAACAGGGTAAATGGTATTTACACCATTAAAATTTCGGTATAAATTTCCCGACCCATTTGTTATGATAAACTTTGAATTGGTGAAGCCAGTGATTGGCGTGTTCAACCCATTCATTACAAGATCAAAATTTCCTAAAGACAAAGACCCATTACTGAATGATAATTGATTATTGATTTGTTGACCAAATGTTAAAGTTGCTCCTGATGGATTATTTATCGTTACATAAGCAAAAGGATTTGAACTTGTATTTGTTCCTCCAATGTTTTGGTTAATGCTTCCATTAAATGTAACTGCTCTATTATTGGGATTCAAGTTAGAAGTAGTTCCGTTATTAATCCAATCGCCTCCAACATTAATATCGCCTCCAATAACACCAGAAAGAGATAAGTTTCCGTTTAAATTAAGTCCACCAATAACTGATAATGGCACTGTCATATTTAATCCACCATAGTCCATATAAATATTTGACCCTGCATCAATTGTTAAATTTCCTCCTGTATTAAATGGTTGACCAGTATTACTATTCGCTCCTGGATTCAAAGTAGTTGAATTCGAAACCTGAACATGATGAGGATAACCTCTTCCACTTGATGCGCGCCATTCTAAATTCCTACCATACACACCAGTTGTGTTATATTGCAATGTAGATCCACTCGCATATAATGGAGCATTGGTATTTACAAATCCACCCGAATTGATTCTAAATGTTCCAGCTGGTTGAATCGTAACTGTTCCTGCTCCGAAATTAACACCTCCAGATGTATATACATTGTATGGATTTGAATTTCCAGAAAATGTTCCCGTTCCTGGGAAATTCAAAATTCCGGAAGTTGCGCCAGTTGCAAAATCACCGGATGTTGCACTTACTGTTCCGCCCGATGCAATATTAAGTTGTTGACCAGTTCCTGCTGCAAATAATCCACTCGTTAAGTTAAAAGTTGATGCTGTTGTTCCGGTGGTTGAAAGTGTTACTGTATTGTTGGATGCAGCTCCTGTATTCGCAATAGTAAATGCTCCTGTAATTGTTGAAGGAAGGGCATTCCCTGTTACTTGATTAATCGAACCTGAATAGGTATAATTTGTTGCTGCATTGAAAGTTCGAGAAGTAAGCAACTGAACGTTTCCAGATAATGTTGGAATGGTAGTTATACCATTTGAGTTGCCGAGCTTCAATGTTGATCCAGCTGCCGAAGTGAACGTGCCGGAGCCACCTATAACGAACGCTTGCATATCGAATGTTGTGGCATTGGCAACATTAAACGATGATGTTGTTGAAGTTCCAATGTTTGCATTCGAAAGAAGTTGAAGTGTATTTGCTGTTCCATTAACATTGAACCCAATAACATCTTGAATTGTACCAGTTTGATTCCACGTTTGTTGAGCCGATGCATGGTTAAAGTTCACCGTTGCTGTGGTTTTTCCAAGAGGAGCAATTGAGTTAGAATTTCTAAGCACTCCTGTCGCTCCTAATGTCAAATTACCCTTCACATTCAAATTCACATTCCCTGTATTGCCGGCAAAATTATAATTAGGAAAATATGCGAGATTCAGTGTTGCGTTATCAATGGAAAGGTTACCCGTAACATTAAGTGTAGTTAAACTTGAACTTGCTGCAGCCGTATTAAATAGAGAATTGGCGTGGCCGTAAAAACTACCGCCTGTAATGTTTAGATTACCTCCTACATTAAGAGTTACTCCGGTTGTATTGTAGGATTGTGTTACAGAACTTCCATGAATTGAGGCTACTCCTCCACTCACATTGAAGTCGTTGGTCACATTCATCGTAACTAAACCAGACCCAGTAGAACCTCCTCCAATTAAAACGAAAATACCTCCTGAAACATTTACAGAACCTATGTTACATGTAAAACCTGCCGTACCTGTTGGTGTAACCAATCGGAAATCGCGGGTTCCCGTATTGGCAATATTTAATGAAGAAGCATTGGTTAGAATTCCACTATTTTGCCAAGATCCTGAATAGGTTAAACCAGAAATATTAACGGTTAGATTTCCCCATTGACCTCCAGAAACGGATGGTAATGAAGTTGGGGTTCCGGTATTCTGAGCCCATTTGGTAATGTTAACGTTGGCGTTACTATTTATTGAAATATTTGTTCCACCTGTTAAACCTGGAAAATCTGATAATGTACCGTTAAGTGTGCTACCTAAAGCATTGTGATTATAGGTTGCCCCACTTGCCAAAGTCAATGATGTTACATTAAGTCCAGCAGCAATGGCATTTCCACAATTGTTATTGAAGATACCTCCGTTATTCACAGATAGAGTTCCGCAAACCAACCATCCGTTTGAAACTAACGCTGTACCAAGTGAAAGTACACCAGTTACGCTCACCGGACCATTTCCAGTAGAACCTACAAATAATTGCTGAGCATCATCAGTACCTGTTAATTCGGCACCTGCATTAATTATAACGGAAGCAGGATTTGTTAGGTCATCAACCGTTACAACATGAGAGTTAGCAATTGTAACAGTTGCAAAATCTGGAGGAACAACTCCACCTTGCCACGTTGAGCCTAAACTCCAATTACCTGTTTGTGCGGAAATAAACCCATTAAACGTAAATGTTTGAGAACCACTTGCCGAACATACCGCACTCTTACTTACTGTAATTACGCCTGTTGCGCCAGCTCCAACACTTAATGTAGCAGATGCTCCCGATTGAGAAAGTATTGTTGCGGCTGTACCTCCAATAGTTGCAGAAGTTAAGCCGGTTAATCCTGTACCATTAATTGTGATAACATCACCAGAATATCCACTTGTAGGAAGAACAAGCGATACTGTTGGAGCCGAAGTACAAATGAATGCATCGTCTTTCCCAATAGCTATGCTGTATGTTGCAGATGCAATTCCTGTTAGATTTGCAGTAGATGTAAATGTAAAAGGATTCGCTCCAGCTTGTGTAGCTCCTGTTTGCACCCAAGCTGAACCATTCCAATAAGCAATACGAGGTGTTGTTCCTCCAGCAAAACCAGCCGCTTGTTCGGCAGCACCATTCCACTGATTTACAATCGATAGACTTGAACCTCCTGCAACTGTTTCGGTAATGTTCCAACTTCTGTTAACTACCAAAGATGAATTGTTTAAGGACTGACTAATTGCATCGGCCAAAACAACACCAAACACATCGCTTGTTCCACTATTATTTAGCGTAAGCGGATTGAAGGCAGAACGTCCAACCGGGAACAAAACATTGCTTGCTGCAACTGTCATTTTTAATTGACCTACACCGCTTGTCTTAACGAATTTCGTTGAATTTGCTCCTGCAATTGAACCTGCAGCACCAATGGTTAGATTAACTGCAGCAATGTCAAGTAGACCGTTTGTAAAAGTCAATGCTCCATTAACGGTAGCCGCTGATGTTAAGGTAACATTTGAAGCATTGTTAATAGTTAAATTATTAACGCTTGCCGCAGCAGCTAAAGCATTCCCCGTGTTGGTAGCACCACTATTGAAAGTATAATTTACTCCAGTGTTTGTAAATGTTTTTGTACCTGATGATTGCACAGAACCAAGTGTTGTTGAGTTAAAATAAACTCCGTTTGAATTTGCTGTTACCAATGTTGTTCCTGCACTTGCTGTAAATGCAACTGTTCCACTCAATACATTTCCTTGAAAATTAGTAACAGCATTATTGTTGCTAACTATCGTACCCGAAGTAATGGCAAGATTAGAGTTTAATTGAATAGAATTTGTAGTTGAACCATTTCCAAAATTCCAAGTAGTTGTGCCACCAGTGGTAATTGTTCCTCCGCTTTGATTTACCGTTTGTATTGCAGATGCATTATTTATAAAATTAACTGTGCTTGCAAAAGAACCTGATTTTGTAAACGACCCACCTGATTCTGCAAAATTTCCATATAAATTTAATGTACCTGCAACAGAGTTAGAACTTGAAAGATTGAAAATTCCACCATCAATTGTAAATATTCCATTTACATTTAGTGTTGCTGCTCCGCCAGCAGTAGAACCAACAGTAACAGTTCCAGCTGTTATGTTACAATTATTATTAGCGGTAATGGTATTACCATTAAAGCTAAATGTTCCTGCGCCAGTACTATTAAAAGCAACATTGTAGTATGTAAATCCAGTCATATTATATGCCCCTATACCAATGTATTCAACAGTGCTTGTGCCTATTGTGTATGTGCCGCTTCCAAGCGTAAAAGTGTTTGCAACAGTAATTTTATTTGAGTTTGCCCCGGTGGATGCTAGGGTTCTATTTCCATTCCCTGTATTTGTAATGTTAAAGTAATTGGATGTAGGGATGGTTTGAGCACTTGCACTTGAGAAGTCTATGGTGCTTGTACCAACCGTAACAGCCGATGTTGTTGGTGTATATGTTCCGTCAATAATAATAGTAGGTGTATTTGCCAAAGTTCTGGCACCATTACCACTATTGATCAAATTGTTGTATTTATTAAATCCAGTGATAGTTTGTGAACCAGCAGATGTATAATCGAATGTATTTCCGGTAGAAGTGTATGTTACTGCTGTAGCACTTGGGTTGAATGTTCCAGCAACTGCAATAGTTCCTGATGCCATAGTTATGGTACTACTAGCTCGTGCTCCAGAAATTGTTAGGTTGTTATAACTAGAAAAAGCAACCACGGTTTGAGCACCCGTTCCGTTATAATCAATTGTATTTCCTGTATTAGAATAAGCCCCACTTGAGAAGGTTGCAGTTGGAGAGAAAGTTCCAGCAACACCTATGGTGCCAGCAGGTAATGTGATACTATTTGTAGTGCGAGCACCAGAGATTGTTAGGTTGTTGTAATTGAGAGCACTTACAGTTTGTGCACCCGTTCCATTAAAATTAACTGTTGAACCTGTGTTTGTGTATGCACCTGCACCTGGAGTAAATGTTCCGCAAATTCCGATGATACCACTATTTGCAAGCACTCTTGCTCCGCCAGTTAAATTTAAATTTCCATAGTTAAAAGCAGGTATTGTTTGAGATAAAGTAGAAGTAATATTTAACGTTGTACCACAGGCAAATGTTGCCGTTGCCGAGCCGCCACTTGTTACCGTTCCACTAATAGATAAGGTGGAAGTGGATGTCATTTGAAAATTACCAGTACCATTTAATGTAAAGTTGGTTACCGCAAAAGTTCCTGACGAAATAATACAAGCAAATGTTCCGTCATTAATAGTTACGTTATCTCCTGCAGATGGAATTCCAATAGGATTCCAGTTTGCAGCAGTATTGTAGTCGGTAGTTGCACCACCTGTGCCTCCCACCCAAGTATAGGAAAATATAGTAGGATTTACTCTACCTGTCCATTCGGCAGTAGAGGTAAGCGAGCCTGTAGTTTCGGTTAATGAGCCTGAAGTAATAGTTGTACTTGATGTTGAACTTCCTGCATCTTCTAACCATGAACTGCCATTCCATCTATTTAATTTCAAATTTGCTGCAATGCCTGTTAAATCTGCACCTCCAAAAGAAAATGTTGAAACATAGGTGTAGGTTGAAGGAGAACCACTTGTATTGGTAGTCCAGTATCTACTCGACAAATAATCGGTTTGTGCACCATTGTTTGTCATTTGTGGATGAATTGCGGCAACCGATTTAGCATTCAATGTAAATGCAACAGAATTGGCACTAAAAGCATAAGAAACAGGTGTGTAATTGGAACTTGTACCTACTGGGTAATTATAAGTATTTACACCTGTGGCAATAGCTCTGCGCAATTCACCTGAGCTATTAGTCTGAATAAAATCCGTCGCTGATCCTCCTGAAACAGCACCCGATGCACTGTTGGTAACCGTTAAATTATTTGCGCCCAATTGTACAATACCATTTGTGAGCGAAAGCGAGCCTGCCACCGATATCGATTGATTTAAGGTTACTCCTGGTGTTACTGCTGATGTATTGTTAAAGGTAAGATTATTAACTGTTGTTACAGCAGCAGGGAAATTGGTGTTTTGAGCAGCAACCCCGTTAAATTCGTAGTTGGCTGCTGGGTTGTATGTTTTAGTGGCAGTTGCATTCAGTCCACCCAGCGAAGAAGAAGCAGTACCATTGTTAATACCTAATGTATTGGCGGTTTTTAATGTAGCTCCGCTAGCCAAGGTAAATACCGCATTTGCGCTTGGTGACATTCCACTCATTTTGAATGTTTGCATGTCGTAAACACCATTTACAGTAAATGTAGTTTGTGGCGCTGAAGTAGAAACGCCCATAGCAAAATCTGCTGTTAACTGCAAAGTAGAAGAGGCATTTATTGTATAACAAGTAAAATCGGAAGCTGCTCCGGAATAAGAAAAAGTTTGAGTGCCTGTTTTATTGAAAATAAAACCAAAATTTGTTGGTGGAGTTCCTGCGGTACCTCCGGTTGTGTAAAAAGTACCAACCCCTGATTTTGTAAAATTACCCGATACTGTAATATTGTTTCCAGCAAGAGTAGAGTTTGCCGCACCTATCCCCCAATCAACGGCACTATTTGTAGTTGTACCTGTTGCAGTGGAAGTAAAGTTACCTCCAACCGTTATAGTACTCGCTGTAGAAGCGGTACCCGTCGCTTCCATTTGAATTCTAGCTGTATTGCTTATGTTCAGATTGCCTGTAATAGCAATCGTTGTTGAAGGGGCAGAAAGATTGTTTGTAACTCTAAGGGTACCAGCAGTACCTGATAAATTCATATCACCTGCAACCGTTAAGGCACCCAAACCAATACTTCCTGTAACAGTAAAAAATCCGGTACCACTATGTGTGAATGTTCCGCCAACATTCAAGGTACCTGCACCGCTGCTACTAGCTACATTTATATTTCCGCTTGAAGAACCCAATAAAAAGTTTCCATCAACAGTCATTGTGTTGGCTGTTGTATTTGGGCAAATGTTTAACGTACCTGATCCTGTTAAAGAGAAATTACCGGTACAGCCTAAATTTAAGCTATTGCCAAATTGCCATATAGTACCTGCAGCACCTACTAATATCAAATTGTTGTATAGTCGATTGGGCACGTTGGTATTAAAAGAACTCAAAGTAAATGTAGTAGCCGCCGCAGTACTTGAATACCTTACTGTACTTCCTGTAATTGTATTGGTAGCTGTTGAAGGAGAGAATCCATCGTTAATATCTATAGTTCCGCTGTTAGCCCATGTTCTTGAACCATTACCACTATTGGTAACTGCATAGTAGAAAGTAGCAGGCATAGTCTGAGTACCTGCGCTTGAAAAGTCTATTGTACTCGTTCCAACGGTAACAGCAGCAGTTGTTGGGGTATAGGTTCCATCTATTACGATGGTTGGTGTGCTTGCCAGTGTTCTGGCACCATTGCCGCTATTGCTCAGGTTGTTGTATTTATTAAATCCTGTGATAGTTTGGGAACCAGCAGAACTATAATCAAAAGTATTTCCTGTTGATGAATATGTAATAGTACCGGTTGCTGAAGGGTTAAAAGTACCGGCTACGCCTATAGTTCCCGATGCAAGTGTAATAGTGGCTGTACCTCTTGCACCACTAATGGTTAAATTGTTATAATTGGCAAAAGCACCAATGGTTTGTGTTCCTGTTCCATTAAAATCAAAGGTATTGCCAGTATTCACATAAGTTACTGCAGTTGCTAAAGCACTGAATGTACCTGCAACACTTACTGTTCCTGAACCAAGGGTAACTGAGTTGCTACTTCGAGCTCCACTTATGGTTAAGTTGTTGTAAATTCCAATTGGAACCGTTTGAGCACCTGCTGCATTAAAGTCAACTGTACTTCCAGTAATTGTAAATGCTCCCGCTCCGCGCGTGAATGTTCCACATATACCAATTGTACCGCTACTTGCCAACACTCTTGCACCACCTGTTAAATTTAAATTACCATAATTTAATGCTGGTATTGTTTGTGAAGTTCCACTTGCAATGTTTAAGGTACTTGCGCAATCAAAATTGGCAGTGGCACTGCCGCCATATGTTACACTACCATCAATAGTTAATGAAGTACCAGCAACCATTGCAATTGCACCAGTACCATTTAGTGTAAAGTTATTTACTGACTTTGAACCGCTATTAATTGAGCAATTTGTAAAGCCTCCAGTTACATTGATTGTTACATCATCGGTTGCCGAAGGAATACCATTTGGAGTCCAGTTTGTAGCTGTTGCCCAATCGTTTGATGAGCTACCATTCCAAACATAAGAAATTGCGCTTGGTTCAACTCTACCAGTATATTCGGATGTTGCAGATAAAGAAGCGGTAGCGTTTGTTAAACCGGAAGCAGTAGTTAAAACGTTTGACGCAGCTGAGCTGCCTGCAATTTCGCTCCATGAAGTGCCATTGTATCTGTCTGCTTTAATGCTTGTCTCTGTTCCATTAATATCAGCAGGCACATAATTGAAAGTACCCTGATAAGTATAAGTACCAATAGTTCCACCAGTGCTGAATACCCAATATCTATCCAAATAATTTGCCTGCGGATTACCCGTTAAATTTAATTGTGGATGGCCTGTTGTAGCAGCAGTGTTTACCACCCTGGCATAAAAGATTCCGGTAGCATTAGAGTTTGCAGAAAAAGCAAGGGTTGCTGGTGAATAATCAGCAATGCTTGATGGTCCTGAAACATCCCCAATTGGGAAAGTAAAGCTACTTAAACCAGTAGCAAATAGTTTACCCAAACGGCCGGTGCCATCTGCCTTCACCATAGTAGTATTAGATAAAGTACCTGAAGTGGTTACTGTCCCGGCTGTATTATTTAAGGTAAGGTCGTTTGCACCTAAATTAATAATGCCCGCATTAAGTGCTAATGCTCCTGCTCCATTGGAAAGAGTTACATTGCTACCCAAAGAAAGGGTTGCACCAGAACGATTCATTGTCAATCCACTTAAAGCCAATGGGGATGCTGTGGCCACCAACGAACCCGTTATAGCTCCAGCACCTCCAATGGTCAGTGGACTTCCTCCACCCGTTAATGTACCACTACCTAAGGTGACAATACCGTTCAAAATAAGTCCTGCTCCAAGTGAAACCACTCCATTAGACAAACTGAAGGTACCACTTGTTGTCAAGGCTGAATTGACAGTGAAAGTAGTGGCAGCCCGGTTCATCGTAAAATTATTAAGTGCAACACCTCCAGATGTGAAAGGAGAAGCACCTGTGATAGTTCCGGTTCCGTTGATGACAAGACTAGAAGTTGAATTTCCAGTCAATTTATTGGTAGAAAAGGTAATTGTGCCACCCAGCGTCAAGGTATTGGCTCCAATTCCCAATCTTCCTGTATTTGTAAAAGCTCCATTTGCAGTTACAGATGATGATAATATAACATCAGCAGTCGGAGTTGCACTTGCCAAAGTATTACTGATGGCAAGATTGTTAACTGTGGCCGGCAACAAGCTACCCGTAGTTTGCGCCACTGAACCATTAAAAGTAAAGTTGGTGTTGTTGTTGCCCGCATTGTTTAACGAAATCGTTCCTGAAACCTGAATGGTTCCGTTAACACCATTGGCATGGGCAGTTTGCAAAGTAGAACCACTGGTAGCACCGTTTCCAACAAATGTTACGTTTCCTGTTCCATTGATTACGGAGGTAGCAGAAGCAATCAGAACTGCAGAAGAGGTTGAAGCTACGCCCAAAGTAAAAGTACCAGGCGTGTTCACTGTAACATTGATACCAGCAGCCATCGAGCAGCCTGTTGATTGTGTAACCTGAACACTTCCTGTGATTGGCCCTGTTTTACCTGTACCGCCGGCCCCATCAATAGCTGTTCCCATTGATTGAGTGCTGATTTGGTTAAAAATATAATTTGCACCACCGCTGTACACATTTGTTCCGGTAGCTCTTACTACTCCTGCTGAAGCATCTGCCATTAAACCGCTGGCGTCATTGATTTTAAAAGTAGCACCAGAGTTAATATTAATTAAACCAGCACCTCTATACCAACCATTGGCCAATTCATCAAAAGTTCCACCACTTAAAATAGTAAGGGCACCTGAAGAAGTTGACCACAAATCTAAAGCTCCGGTTAAGGTGAGCGTACCAGTAATAGAAAGAGCCGAATTCAAACCAGTAGGAGTACTCGAACCAAAACTTGCAGTATTAATTGTCCAATTGTTAAGATTTCTACCACCAGCTGTAAATGCAATCCCGGCTCCCAATCCTGAAACTCCACCTGAGGTAATGATATTTGATGTAGTAGAACCTGTGATAGTTCCACCAGTAACAGGGGTAGAAATTGCACCAGTAAATGTAACAAGGTTACCCCCAGCAGTTGGCAATGCTAAAGCTCCAGCAGTTAAAGTAGTGGTTCCAGAAATAATAAGTGTGTTGCTGGAAATTGCAGTACCTGTAGAGGCAGTAGGGTTATTAATAGTTAAGTTGTTGATGGTAGTTGGCATCAATGAACCAGTTACCTGAGAGGCGGTTGCATTGTTAAAAGTAAAACTGGTAGTAGTTGGTAATGTAATTGTTCCACTTGTAGTGAGTGTTCCATTAACTCCTGTCGTGCTTGCTGTTGTAAAAGAACCTGAGGCAGAATGTGTAAAGTTACCCGTACCATTTACCGTTGCAGTTGCATTGGCTATTGTATTTAAGGTAGTAAGTGCTGCGGGTCCAGAACCACTTAATGTTAGGTTATGATTAAGGGTAAGGGTTCCTGCCAAAGTTCTGGCTGTGATGTTGTTGTTGGCAAAGCTAATACCCGTACTAGCGCCAATGGCATTGATGGTAAGGTTTGTTGGACCACTGACTGCCGGAAACTCAAGTGCTTGCACTCCATAAGTTCCACTGTTGTGGTTGTATACTAATGTTCCTAATGCTGGATAAACAACCGGATTGGTACCGCCCAAAAAACCACCTGGATTTATTTGCAGATAACCTGCACTTAATCTTCCTGCAGTTGTTATTGTTAAGCCCGCGTTAACTTGAATACCTACGTTGGTAGAAACTGAAATAACAGTTGCAGCAGTTCCTGCCCAAGTGCATGTTCCTGCTAAACTTAGAATGCTTGTTGTTGGCGAAATACCTGATATTGTACCAGCAGTTGTACCAGCAACAGTAGTTCCTGTTGCAAGTGTAACTGTATTTGTCCCAGCCATTGCCAGAGTACCCGCAGCATTAAACTGCAAAGCACCGGAAGCATCGGTATTGGTTAAACTAAGATTGGTGTTGCTGGCTATGGTTAGCGTATTTGCTGACCCAATAATTAAAAAATCTAAATTATCTGTACCTCCTGTTGCACCGTTTTTAGTGTAAGTTCCGGCACCCATTGTTTGTAATGCTCTACCATTGGTGTTAATACCAACATTGTTAGCAGCATTGTTATTGGTTAACCCGCCTGCAATTCTTAAATCTCCACCCGAAGCAGATGACAAAGTTAATGATGAACCTGAACCTATAGTTAATAAATTATTCGCTTGGCGATAAGCCGCTGAAGAGCCAAAGTTAACTGCGGTGTTGTTTTGGATGGTAACTGCTTGAGGAACCCCTTTTGCAGACGCAGATGCAGTTGTCCACTCGCTACCTGATGTATAAGTTCCGCCTGTATTATAAACTAAAGTAGAACCTGCATTATAAGTTGGAGGATTTGTATTAACTGAGCCATTAGCATTTATTTGCAAAGTACCAGCAAGTTGTGAAAAAGTTGTGGCACCTACACTACCAAAATCAACAGCACCACCAATGGTTACTGTTGATGAAGCCGGAAATAACGGAGCTGCTGCAGTATTTGCACCTGATACTAAACCTGCCCCTAAAAAAGCAATAGTACCACCAACCCCAGTAGTAATAGGTGTTCCACTAGAACCATTTATAACCAATTGACCTGCTGTTCCACCTACACCTCGTCCACCAGCAAATAAAGTAAATGTTGATAATGCAAGTCGGGTTACATTTGTTGTTCCTGAACCATTATTGTAAGAACCTGTAAAAGATGCGTTACCGGTTAATGTACTAGTAAAAGCTCCGGTTACAGTTATATCACCATAATCACCCGCGGTAAAAGCTGGAGTATTATTGCCAGTTAAAGCCAAAGTTAAATTACTTATCGCAGTACCCCCACCATTAGCCGCAGTTGTATTTTGTGCTCTAAATGAAACAGGTGTAATACCTGATTTATAAACAGGGAAACTACCAAAGAAACCAGTCATAGTTCTTGTTGCAGCAGTTCCTTCGTTACTCAAACCTGGTGCATTAGAGAATATACCACCACTATAACCCATCCACATAGTAACGTATACCGATGCCGGATTTCCCAAATCACTTAACGCAATTCGAACTTCTCTAAAGTTACTTCCAGCAGCTCCAACATTTACTGTAGGAGTTACTCCTGTGCTAGCCCAGCTACCGTTAAATCTATTTATAGGGTCTGTGTAATTTTGTCTTGTAAAAGACGAGTAGTCAGCATTAAAGGGCAGTGTAGGAGTAAATCCGTTAAATAGACGGCCTGCTGTTGTACCATTTCCCGAAGCAGGTGTATTACGCGGATCTGTATCTAAGTAAATTGCAAACTCATCACCATCTCCAAAAACACCAGTTGTTCTAAATGCCCCAAAGTACATATAGGTGCCATCGAAGGTAATGGCATAGGTTGTATTGTTGGCTGCTGCTGCAAACCTTTCTGCTGCATTGA
>JBBALS010000016.1:0-16943 GCA_040402915.1 Flavobacteriales bacterium | reverse complement strand
AACCCAACGTTGCGGAACGTTTGCAAGATCAGTAATCACAACCTGAGCACCCAAAACTGGCGACATCAAAGTTGAAAGTGCTGGATTACTCAATCGGAATGGCCCATCATCAATACTTCCATTTACTGTTCCGTTTCCACCTGGATTTGATCCGTTAATTAAAGAGATGTTGTAAAAATCTCCACTCTGAGTTAAATAGATGGGCTCTGCATCGTTCCAATAATATTGACTTCCAAAATAAGTTGATACATAATTGTTATAAAATGCAGAACTATCAGATAATCCAGCACGAACAAGGTAAATACCTTCGGATAGATTTGTAAAAATGTAGCTTCCCATATTGTTCATAGGATATTGTCCGATAAGTTCTACACTTGAGCTTAATGTATCTAAGCTGTATAGTTTTACTGAACCCATGTCAATTACGTTCGAACCGACACTAACAACACCGCCTAAATACAATCCGACAAGAGTATCCGGATTAATCGTTACAAAGAAAGTATAGTCATCGTAGCAGCCATTTCCGGTCATATTTAGGTTAACTGGATAACTTCCTGGAGCTGCATAAGTATGTGTTGCATTTACTCCAAATTCAGAAGGAGAACCATCTGCAAATTGCCAGATAAAAGAGGCATTGAGGTCTGAACTCATATTGGTAAAAGTTACTTCGTTTGTTGCTGTATTTGAAATATAGGCAGAGAACATGGCTGTACATCCATTCAATGTATCGGGCACTACCGTTAAGGAAATACACGTTGAATCGGAACACAGTCCATTTACATCAGAAACGGCATGACAAACAGTATACGTTCCGGGCGCAAAGCCGAACAAAGGACTATAGCTTGAAGATGTTTGTGCATCGCTGGTTACCCAAGAGTGAATTACTTCGGCAATATCGCCTGAATAGGCAGAATAAAATTGATACGGAAACATAGATGGATTAGGCACATCCCCAACATAACTGTATTGAATGGATGCATTACACGTAATATTTGAATCCGGCACACCAACATATACTTGAAGACAATAGCTATCTGAACAATTACCTGCACTCAAGTCTAGGCAAACTTGGTAAACACCCGGTGTATTGAATGTATGAACAGGGAATAACTCATTACTGAAAGATCCATCATTGAAATTCCAAGTAAAAGTAACGGGGTACGAAGGCATGTAGGAGTTGTTATTGAACTCAATGGTAGTTGAATCACCTACATACGTGAAGCTGGCAATACAACCATTTCCAGATGTGGTGTCGTTTACAACCGTAATATTCTGACACATTGTATTCTGGCACTGATCCGTTATTACCTGAAGACACACACTGTATGTTCCACCTTGATTGTACACGTGTGTTGGACTGGCTTCTGAACTATTCGCGCCATCTCCAAAATACCAGTAATAGGTGGGATTCATTCCGGTTGTGGTAGTTGTATTGGTGAACGTATAGTCCAATGCATTGTTAGCAGATGATTGATAGTTGAAATAAGGCAAACACGTTGCATTATTGCTTAGAGTTATATATTGGCAATACATGTCCGAACAGCCAGTATACGATGTTATAGTTAAACACACCATTCCTCCATTGTTAGATGGAAATATGAAATTGAAAACAGGCGAAGTGGATATCGATATCCCATCCAAAGTCCAATTATAGGATGCAATGGTATCCGAACTCGAACTTGTGCTTTGAAAAACAACCTGCCCAGCAACCGTTGGATCAATATAGGCATTGAACATGGCCATACAGGTATTTGAATTTTGAGCACAGATCTGAAAATCTACAGTTGCAACATCAACAGTTCCTTGGTTGTTCGAAACAGTATTCATAATCAACGAACTATCGCAATTCAGCGTCTGAACAATAAACAATTGATTCGGTCCTGTTTCACTTCCATTTAAAATGGTATCGCTATAAAATCCATTCATGTCTGTGTAAACGGTTGATGTCATGCCCAGTCCTGTTATGGTTACAGGCCAGTTGGAGATAGGAAATGTTGAGATGGTGCTCGTAACAGATCCTTGAATAATTAAATTATTCGAGGAAACTTGGGCAATTGCTGCCATGCTAATGAGAACTAGCGAGACGAAAGTGAGTAGCTTTTTCATAGGTTTGAGTTTATTAAGACAAATGTGATTTAATTCTGCAGACAAACCAAAATTTGATTTCAAACTCCTTACGCATTCAAATTTTAATTTCAATTCTAAAAATCAAATATAACAAGAAATACAGAAGTTTTTTCTTTTTCATCCGAAATCCATTTAAGCCAATTTACAATGATTAATTCGTCATTGATTTGCCTTACTTTTGCCACAATGTTGTCGAGAATTGGTTTGTACATTCGTTATTGGATTCATTCCAAAGGTCCTAATCGGGTGCATTCACCATTTGTATTTAATCTTTACTCCAACATTATTCTCAGTGATAAGCATTTTTATGCGTTTCATGCTATTGAGAAAATCAGGGCGCAATTACTAAAATCCGAACAGGTTATTTCCGATCCCGATCCTGGGGCTGGCTCAAAGGGAATTGTAAAAAACCGCAAAGTAAAAGTCATTGCTGCTAACAGTTTGCTTTCTCCTAAACAAGGCCGCATTCTTTTCCGACTGATAGAGCACTTTCAACCGAAAGTGATTTTGGAATTGGGTAGCTCTTTGGGAATTTCTGCATTGTATATATCAAAAGCATCGCAGGCTACGTTACATACCATTGAAGGACAAGAAAGCATTGCGAAAATTGCGAAGTCTGTTTTTAATAAAGGAAAAGTTGACAGCATCCAGCTTCATGTTGGACTCTTTGAAGAGGTGCTTCCCGATTTACTCAAATCCTTAAAAAGCATTGACTTCTTATACATGGATGGAAATCATACCTATGAAGCAACACTCAGGTATTTCAATCAAATAAGGCCATTTTTACACGACAATTCCATCATCGTAGTGGACGATATTCGTTGGAGTGTACCGATGATGAACGCATGGGAATGGCTTTCTAAACAGAAGGATATTCATGTTAGTATCGACCTTCAAAAATTTGGCATCTTATTTTTTAGGAAGTCCCAAGTGAAAGAACATTTTATTCTCAGTGTTTAATTGCTTTATTTTGTAGCTTGTTTAGGAAATACGTAGGTTTGAAATCCCATGAATACGACAACAAATGTGATTAAACTCCGGAACATTGTCCGGGATTTTAAGTTGGGTGCTGAAACCATTCAGGTACTCCGATCAATCGATCTTGATATTAATCGTGGCGAATATGTTGCCCTGATGGGTCCTTCTGGATCGGGAAAATCAACCTTGATGAATATTTTAGGTTGCCTCGACACGCCCACTTCCGGCGAATATGAATTGAACGGTCAGCAGGTTTCCAGCTTAAGCGACAACGATCTCGCTGAAATTCGAAACAAAGAAATTGGATTCATATTCCAAACGTTTAATTTATTGCCACGTTCGACGGCACTCGATAATGTGATTCTCCCTTTAATTTATGCGGGTGAGAATAAAACAGATCGCGAAGCAAAAGCACGCAAATCCCTCGATCAAGTAGGTTTGAGCGATAGAATCACACATAAACCCAACGAACTTTCGGGTGGTCAGCGTCAACGGGTTGCTATTGCAAGAGCATTGGTAAACTCACCATCCATTTTACTTGCCGATGAACCAACCGGAAATCTCGATACCAAAACATCTATTGAGATTATGGGTTTATTACACGAGATACATTCGCAAGGAAATACCATTATCATTGTTACACACGAAGAAGACATTGCACTACACGCCCATCGAATCATTCGATTACGTGATGGTATTATAGAAAAGGATTCTGTGAATGAAGATATTCGAGTGTATCAAAAAGCATAATACTGAAGTTTAATTCTGTTTATTTAAAATGAAAATTTACACACGTACCGGCGATTCCGGAGAAACATCGCTTCTTGGAGGAACGCGCGTGCCCAAACATCATATTCGCATTGAAGCATACGGAACGCTCGATGAATTAAACTCACACATCGGCTTGCTTCGCGACCAAGAAATTAGCGAAGACTCGAAGATTCAACTTCTAGAAGTGCAAGACCGTTTGTTTACTTTAGGTTCTCACCTAGCTTCCGATCCCGAAAAAAGTAAAGCTAAAATCCCGGCAATACACGAAAATGATGTAGTTTTTCTTGAAAATGCCATCGATTCTATGAACGAAACACTGCCCGAAATGCGGAGTTTCATATTGCCTGGCGGACATTCAGTAGTTTCAATTTGCCATATTGCACGTTGCGTGTGCCGAAGAGCGGAACGGAATATTGTGCATCTCTCCGAAATCAGTTCGGTGGAGGAAATTATTGTACGATATATCAACAGATTGTCCGATTACCTTTTCGTTTTGTCCCGGAAAATCAGCGCCGATCTTAACGCAATTGAGACGCCTTGGAAGCCTCGCATGGACTGATCCATTTTTAATTTAACGATCCGTTTTGTGTTAATCAAACGTTAAAACTTTAATTCGCTGTTGAACAGACAATTAATTTATTCACCTTTTGGTTGATTGTGTTTCCTTATTTCTATTTTTGCGGAAAGTTGATAATGAATACTGAAAAAGCAGTTTTTATCGACTGAAACTTATAATATATTCAAATTATGTACTGGACACTAGAACTAGCCTCTTACTTAGAAGATGCACCTTGGCCTGCAACCAAAGACGAGTTGATTGACTTTGGTATTCGTTCAGGTGCTCCATTGGAAGTAATTGAGAACTTACAAGAAATTGAAGATGAAGGTGAAGTATACGAAACAATAGAAGAAATTTGGCCGGATTATCCAACCAAAGACGACTTCTTTTTTAACGAAGACGAATATTAATTCTCATTTTCAAAAACGTATGAAACGCAGTTCTTTAATTAAAGCTGCGTTTTTTTGTTTTTGGGAAGGCCTTGAAACAGAAAACTAAAAATATTAGAACCTATTTATTAAGAAGTTGGACCTGCTTCTATTTACGTATTCTTTGCGTATATTTGCACGTATAAAATATTGGCTATGGATACAAAATTAACCTTGAAGCTGGAACAATCAGTGATTGAAAAGGCTAAAGACTATGCTAAAAGACAAAAAACAAGTTTGTCTAGATTGATTGAGAACTATCTTTTAGATGTCACGGATGAAGAAAATCCGCAGGAGAAAATTACACCCCTAGTTAGAAGTCTTTCTGGAATCATCGATTTGCCCGATGATTATGATCACAAGAAAGATTATGCTGATTACTTGGCAAAAAAATATTAATAATGGAAAGGATTTTTGTTGATTCAGATATTATTCTGGATATGCTTGGAAATCGCGAACCATTTTACAAACATGCTGCTGAACTTTTCTCACTTGCTGATAAAGGTGAGATTCAATTGTTTGTTTCATCCTTATCATTTGCCAATTTGAATTATTTGCTCTCAAAACAATATTCAGCAGATCAAGCGAAAAAGAAATTGTTGAAATTTAAAACCTTAGTTTCTGTTCTTTCTGTTACTGATAAAATAGTTGAACTTGCTTTATCTTCTGACTTTAAAGATTTCGAAGATGGTTTGCAATATTTTACTGCAACTGAAAATGGAATTAAACGATTGCTGACTAGAAATCTAAAGGATTTTAGAACCGCGGAAATAATTGTAATGACCGCGGAACAATTTTTAAAAAGCAAATAAAGCGCCTCCGCTTTTCGCCCGTATGCGCAAACCGTTTAATCTTTCAAACCAATCCAAGCTTCAGTTCCTGGAAGTGGGGCAATAATTTCAATTGCTTCTTTTTTGACAGGGTGCTCAAATCGCAACATGCGGGCATGTAAACAAATACAGCGATCGAGATTTCCTCTTCGAGCTCCGTATTTTACATCGCCTTTAATTGGCCAACCCATGGCTGAAAGCTGAACACGAATTTGGTGATGTCTGCCCGTTAATGGCTCTACTTCCAATAATGTATAGCGATCTAAAACTTTCACAACACGAAAGTTCAACTCACATCTCAAAAAACCAGGTCGAGGCTCCTTGATTGCTCTTGAGGTATTTTTCTCTTCGTTCTTTGTTAGATAATGAATCAGGGTTCCCGACTCCTGTTCTACTTTCCCTTCTACTAATGCGTAATAGGTTTTGCGGATACTTCGCTCACGAAACTGTTCATTCATTCGAGAGAGGGCTTTACTCGTTCGAGCAAACAAAACAACACCGCTTACTGGACGATCGATTCGATGAATTACTCCTATAAATGCATCTCCTGGCTTACCATACTTCACACGAATATACTCGGCTATGCGATCGCTAATCGGAACATCGCCCGTTTTATCGCCTTGCACAATTTCGCCGGCCTGCTTGTTTACTGCAATTAAGTGGTTATCCTCGTATAGTGCAACCCAGGCATCCCCGGTGTCCCCGGACTTAAGTCCGGGCTTAGTAGGATTCTGACTCATTTGGAAAATCTTTCGATTTTACATCTTTAACATAATTTCCAATAGCACCAACAATTTGCTCGTGCAGATTCAAATACTTTCGTAAAAACCGCGGCTTAAATTCCGTATTTATTCCCAACAAATCGTGCAAAACAAGCACTTGTCCATCAACGCCACCGCCAGCTCCAATACCAATAATTGGAATGGATACTTCTTTGGCAACACGTTCTGCAAGTTTGGCGGGGACTTTTTCGATCACTATGGCGAAACATCCTGCGGCTTGTAATAAGTGTGCATCTTCTATCAATTTATTGGCTTCTTCTTCCTCTTTGGCACGAACCACGTATGTTCCAAATTTATAAATCGACTGAGGTGTTAAACCCAAATGTCCCATAACTGGAACTCCTGCACTTAGAATTCGCTTTACCGACTCTACCACTTCTTCTCCACCCTCTAGTTTAATGGCGTGAGCACCCGTTTCCTTCATCACGCGAATGGCCGAAGTAAGTGCTTCTTTCGAATTTCCTTGGTAAGAACCAAACGGCAAATCAACAACAACCAGCGCACGCGAAGTACCACGAATTACCGATGAAGCATGATAAATCATTTGATCGAGTGTAATAGGCAAGGTCGTTTCGTGACCAGCCATTACGTTGGATGCAGAATCGCCTACTAATATGACATCTATTCCTGCTTCATCAACCATTTGGGCCATCGAAAAATCGTAGGCTGTAAGCATGGAAATCTTCTCTCCATTGTTCTTCAATTCTTGCAACGTCTTGGTTGTGACGCGCTTTATTTCCTTTTGAACCGACATAAATATATATTCCGATAAAGAGCAATATTAGTCATTTAATTATGTTGTTGGAATTCCTATTTTTGTGGCATGCGCAAAGTCCTTGTTTTTACCATTAGTATCATTTCCCTTTTTCTGGGTTCTTGTTCCAACGATTTAGAAATAAACGCTCCTTGGAAAGATGTTACCGTTGTTTTTGGATTGTTGAATGTTGATTCATCATCACATTATATTCGAATCAGTAAAGCTTTTTTAGGGGAAGGTGATGCCTTGGAATTTGCCTCACAGTTCGATTCCATTTATTATAATCCTGACTTATTGGATGTAAAGGTATATAGAGTCTATAATGACGAAGTTAAAGATTCATTTTTATGTTCAGTTGTAACTGATATCGCAAAAGATCCAGGTATTTTTTCCAATCCATCTCAAATTATATATTCTTTCAATGCCTCATTAACAGGAACGGAGAAAGAAAATTCTATTTACCGTTTGGAAGTAAAAAACACTATTACAGGAAATGTTGCAACTGCTGAAACTAAATTGGTAAAACCTGTTACATTTTCGAAACCCAGCCCAACCAATGTTAATGTTCCGGCATCCCGTTTAATTGATTTAGACCCAACAAAAAGTACCGCTATAGAATGGAGAACTGTTGAAAATGGGAAGATGTATGAACTGTTCATCCGATTTAAATACAGAGAAGTTATTGGCTCAGATACTGTAAAAAAGGAAGTTGAAATGAACTTAGGTAGAAATACTTATGATAATTCTACAGTCGGTGATTTAAAAAGATTAAGTATTGAAAACGCTTCTATTTTTCAAGCAATACATGCTTCAATACCAGTTCAAAGCTCTGTTATCAGAATTGCCGATAGTTTGCAATTTCAAATTAATGTGGCTGCCGATGATATGACAACTTATTTGAATATCAATCAGCCGTCTAATACCGTTGCACAAGAGCGCCCCCAATATACAAATGTGACCAATGGGATTGGTTTATTTTCATCTAGGAATAGCAAAACTCGATCTAAATACATCAACGATGAAACAATAGTTTACCTTCAGGCAGATCCTCTTACAAGAGATCTGAATTGGAAAGATCGTTAATTCTGACTATCTGTCACCCGATTCAGTGAAAAATCGGAAAGCACCGCACCTCGCTCTGTCAAAAATGTCAGCAGCGGGGTGTTTTTTTTAGGTGGCACAGACATTGAAAAACGGGCAGCACACTGAAAATTAACCGAATTTAAAAAACACAAACAATGGGAAAGATCATAGGCATTGACTTAGGAACAACCAACTCCTGCGTAGCCGTGATGGAAGGTAACGAGCCGGTTGTTATTCAAAACAGCGAAGGCAAAAGAACAACACCTTCTATAGTCGCATTCCTTGAAAAAGGAGAACGCAAAGTAGGTGATCCTGCAAAACGTCAGGCAATCACAAATCCAACAAAAACAATTTCTTCCATCAAACGATTTATGGGAAATTCATTTTCGGAAGTTCAAACCGAAAGTGGTCGTGTTCCATATACTGTAGTTAAAGGAGACAACAACACTCCGCGCGTTCAGATTGATGACCGCACGTATACACCTCAAGAAATTTCTGCTATGGTGCTTCAGAAAATGAAGCAAACAGCACAAGATTATTTAGGTCACGAAGTTACAGAAGCTGTCATTACAGTTCCTGCATATTTCAACGATGCACAACGTCAGGCAACCAAAGAAGCGGGAGAAATTGCTGGTTTAAAGGTCATGCGAATCATCAACGAGCCAACAGCTGCAGCGCTTGCTTATGGCATGGATAAAAAGAATGCCGACATGAAAATTGTGGTTTTCGATTGCGGCGGAGGAACACATGACGTTTCCGTTCTTGAATTGGGCGAAGGTGTTTTCGAAGTAAAATCTACTGACGGAGACACACACTTGGGTGGAGACGATTTCGATCAAAAAATCATCGATTGGTTGGCCGAAGAATTTATGTCTACCGAAGGCGATGGTTTAGATTTACGTAAAGATGCCATGGCGCTTCAACGTTTAAAGGAAGCTGCTGAAAAAGCGAAAGTGGAACTTTCTAGCTCGGCAAGTACTGAAATCAATTTACCATACGTTACGGCTACAGCAACTGGTCCGAAACACTTAGTTCGCACCTTGAGTCGTGCTAAATTTGAGCAGTTGGCTGATGATTTAATTCGCCGTACGATTGAGCCTTGTAAAACTGCATTGAAAAATGCTGGATACAGCACAAGCGATATTGATGAAATTATCTTAGTTGGTGGATCCACACGTATTCCTGCAATTCAGGCAGCCGTTGAAAAATTCTTCGGAAAAGCACCAAACAAAGGTGTGAATCCAGATGAAGTTGTTGCCATTGGAGCTGCTATTCAAGGTGGTGTATTAACTGGCGAAGTGAAAGATGTACTTCTCTTAGATGTTACGCCACTTTCATTGGGAATCGAGACAATGGGTGGTGTGATGACACGCCTAATTGAATCAAACACAACCATTCCAACTAAAAAATCGGAAGTATTCTCCACAGCAAGTGATAATCAGCCATCCGTTGAAATTCACATTCTTCAAGGAGAACGCCCAATGGCTGCACAAAACCGTACAATTGGACGATTCCATTTGGATGGAATTCCACCAGCACCTCGCGGTGTGCCTCAAGTAGAAGTTACCTTCGACATTGATGCGAATGGAATTTTACATGTTGGAGCGAAAGACAAAGCAACCGGCAAAGAGCAAAAGATTCGTATTGAAGCATCTTCTGGCTTGAGCGACGATGATATCAAGAAGATGAAAGCAGAAGCAGAAGCCAATGCAGAAATTGATCGTAAGGTGAAAGAAGAAGCGGAGAAAATTAACCAAGCCGACAGTTTGATTTTTCAAACAGAAAAACAATTGAAAGAGTTTGGTGATAAGATTCCAGCCGAAAAGAAAGAAACTATTGAAGGTGCTTTAACAACCTTGAAAACGGCTCACCAGAATCGTGATTTAGCTTCTATTGATACTGCACTTGAAACGTTAAATGCAGCTTGGGCAGCGGCTTCTGAAGACATGTACAAAGCCGGACAAAGTGCCGAAGCTGGAGCAGATCAAGCAAGTGGAGAGCAAGAACAAAATTCGGAAGTTACAGATGTAGATTTCGAAGAAGTAAAGGACGATAAATAATCCTGGAATTCTATTTTATGAAACGCCATTCTTAACAGGGATGGCGTTTTTTATGCATAAAAAACCCGGAGCAGAAAATGAAAACTGCTCCGGGAAAATCTCACATAATAATCAGTTGATCTCCTAACCCATTCAGAGTCTCAACATTTCGAAAGCATCAATTTAAACTGCTCAGGAAAAAATTGTTTATAGAATTCGAATTATGTGATTACTTAACCTAATAAACAAAAGTAATAATTTAACGTAGAATTAACACTGGCAAAGCGGTATATTTATAGTACAAAATATTGACTATACATTCAATGAATTGCGCATAATTAAGTATAATAAACTAAGCGGAATTTCAATTACATTACTTATAAAATAATTCCGTCCAATTTACTCAAGTCGAGAGGTTTTGTTAGGTAAGCGATTACCGCAGGGAATTGGAGCGATTTTCGGTAATCTTCTGTTGCAATTGAGGAGGTAAGCATGACAACTTCAATTTGTTCTGTCATGAAAATCATGCTATCATGAAAATCTTCTAGGAATTCCCAACCATTCGTTACGGGCATATTTATGTCCAATAATATAAGATCCGGAATGAGTAAGTCTTCTTTCGATTTAATATTCTGCTTTAATTCGTGGAGCGCCTCTTCCGCTTTTTCGAATGTCTTAATTTGAATTCGTGGGAAATGTTCGATGAAAAATTCTGAGTGAATCATGTTGCTCACCGAATCGTCATCGATCAACCAAACCAAACGTGTTTTATTTTTTTTCATACATCAAAAAAGCACACGATTTAGTTCTTAAGGAACTCCACCTTTTCAATTTCTAAAGGCTTTGAAATAAATCCTTTAATTAATGCAGAGAGCTTGGCTTTCGAAAAATCGGATGGATCGAGAGAGGATGTTAGAATATGTATTTGTAGGTTACTCAAATTGGCATTGGTCAATTGAGAAAGTTCATCCATGAATTCCCATCCATCCATAACTGGCATATTTATGTCTAGAAATATATAATCAGGAAGTGGTGCATTTTCAGCTATAGACTTTAGCGCAAGTTCGGCTTGCGAGAACACAACAATGGATGCATCTGGAAAATACTCTTCTAAAAAAAACTGATGAAGCATATTAGTAATGTCATCATCGTCTATAAGCCAGATATTCATTGAATTATTTTTTATTTGCGAATGTAAAAGTAAATGTTGTCCCTTCGTCCACCTTACTATCAATATGAGTGCTACCACCCATAACTCGCGCTTGTTCTTTTACCATATTTAATCCGATTCCAGTACCAGCAACATCTGTGTGGAAGCGCGAATACAATTTAAAGATTCTATTTCCGTGCTTTTCCAAATCTATTCCACGTCCGTTATCTGAAAATTTAATAATCGATTTATCACCATCCACAGAAGATGCTATTGTAATAATTAACTTTTTAGAAGGTTCTCTGTATTTGAATGAATTCGATAAAATGTTTTGAAAAATACTCACCAAATAAGGCCTAAATGACCTCAACCCTTCGAGTTTACTGAAGTCGGATATCAATTCAAAATCCACGTCCATCATATCTTTTCGAATACTGTCTAGAACCAACTCCAATGTTTTTTCAAACGATACAAATTCGTACTGCTTAGAAACATTTTCTTTGATATTCAATATTTTATTTAAGTCCTGTAAAATTCCATCTACCGAATTAGCAGAAACTTTGAGCCCATTAAGAAGCTTTATGTTCTTTGGGTCGTTCAGATCTGTTTCGTTATAAATATTCAAGCAACCCAAAATGTTTGCAATAGGAGCTCTTAAGTTGTGGGACACAATAAAGGAATATTGCCGCAACTGAATATTGGTGTCCAATAGTTCCACGTTGAGATCTTTTACTTGGCTTTCCGAGTAGATACGTTCAGATTTCTCTTGCACCATTTTGATGAGTCCATCCAGAATATCCAATTTACTTTCGATTGAATTCCCATCATCCATTAAATTATAAAGTAAAAAGGTATCTCCCCAACCAGATACTTTCATGCTTCCAATAACTTTCCCAGTCGAAATTGATTTGAGGGATGATTTGGCTTTCGTATTTCCAGCAAAATTCTCCTGAATAATAAGGTGCACTTCTTTTTCTAAACTAACCGAGGCCTTCTTATTGGGATACACGCGTTTAATAGTAAAAGTTGCCTCTGAATTTTGTTCATTCTGGCTTACAACTAAACAGCAATCTTTAATGAATTTTGTTTCAATAAGTAAGTTTGAGAATATTTGCAATAACTCATCTTGGTTTTCAATATTCGAAATTCTTGCACCAAGAGTATTGCTTAAAAGTTCTTTTATCTTTATTCGCTCCTGTTCAATTTCAGCCAATTTCTTTTCAGTAATATCAACCGATACTCCCATAAAAGTAATTTTGTTTAACGCATTTTTTCGCGCCATTGCTGATTTTTCAAAATACCTCAATTCTCCATTCGGGAATAGATGGCGGCAAATAAATTGATACGGTTCTAATTTGTCAATTAGGTTTGCATAAAGTCGAACAAATTCAGTACGATCTTCGGGATGATGATATTCTAATGCTTGATTAAAATTAAGGGGTTTCGAATCTTGTGCTGGTAGGTTATAGAATTCGAACATCGACTCCGACCAGATAGAACTGTTGCTTTCCCGATCAATTTCCCAGGCTCCAATTTTAGCCATCTTGTAGGCCTCACGTAGCTTTCCATCGATTTCAATACGATTAAAATATTCGATATTGATAGACACTAACTCGGAAATGGAATTCACCAAATTCAAATGTTCGTACTCCCACTTAAAATTAAGTTGGTCTGTTTCTATTAATAAAAATTGATTCTCATTTGAAGCTCCTTTAATCAAACAGAAAAGCAACGAAATATCGTCTGTTTTATTAAAAACTGAATTAATTAAATTACCATCCAGAACGTTGTATTCAAGACTGTTTGAATAGATGATATTGGACTGCTTCAACTTTTCGGAAATTTCTTCAATCGATATTATAGCGCCAATTTGAGAATGGGAGTCTTCTTTTATTGTAGAATAATAATGAAGACAATTTGCTTTGTTTTCGGATTGGTTCATTTCCCAAATTGACATTCGGGTGATATCGACATTTTTATGTAAAATTTCAAAAATCAATGCATAAAAATCACTCAGACTTTGCTTTGCAGATAATTCTTGCCGCGAAATTTCGAATAATGTTTTATCGATGAGTTTTCGTCGTTGCTCCTCTTCTATGAGTTGAGTTACATCTTGGAAAACACCTGTTATCAAATAAGGATCACCTGCTTTATCACTTAATACGAGCCGCATAGAATCCCTAACCCAAATCAATTTCTCTTGCGCATTAAATATTCTGTATTGTATGCTGGCTTCACCGGTTTCGAGAAGTTCTTTTAGACCTTCTTTCAATACATACAAATCATCTTCAAAAATATGAGATACCCAGAAATCATCTGATTTTAAAACTTCGTTGGTATTATAACCAAACAATGTTTCAATACGATCGCTAATATAATTGAAACTGTAATTTGCATTAAACTGGGTTGTGTATGGAACAACCGGAAGTGTATTTACCAATATGGATAGCTTGCTCTCTGATTCTAGCAATGCCTCTTGTGCGGCTTTTCGCTCGGTAATATCACGGATAAACGAACTGAATAATACTTCACCCTCCACCTCAAATCGCGTAATAAAAAGTTCAACCGGAAACTCCTTACCCATTTTCGTAATGGCAGAAAGTTCTAACGGTCTATTTAATACTCGAGATTCACCGGTTGCCAGGTGACGGTCCATTCCGGAATTATGCATATGACGCATTCCAGAAGGAATAATTGTTTCATTGATATTTCTTCCTTTTGCTTCGGATGCTTTCCAACCAAAAATTTGTTCAGCCTTTGGATTCCAATCTTGTATTTCGCCCTTACTATTTGTAGTAATTACAGCATCTAAGGCGGTTTCAATAATTTGCTTGGTTCGTAATTCAGCTGTATTTCTTGCTTTCCCTTCAATAATTTCGAGGGTTTTATCTGTAAATGTTACAAAATTAACTTCCCTCTCATTTATTTCCATCAATCCTCCAACAATCTCAACGTACTTCTCTTTCTGTTTCCGTGTGTTTATTTTTATTGTGATTGGATTTCCTTTTAAGCCACTGTATCTGTCTTTGAGTTTTTTCTGAATTTTGGGATAATCTTCTGTATCGATAAATTCAAACAAACTCTTTCCTGTAAAATCTTCTTCTTGGTCTAATTCAACTAAATTGCGGAATGCCTGATTAATGAACTCGACCTTGTCCCAATTTATAATGGCAAAAGGGACGGGGATGTTATTAATTAGTTTTCTATTAAATTCCTCACTCAAACGCAAACGTTCCTGATTTTTGATTCGTTCGGTTTGATCGGCTCCTGCCAACAACAAATGCTTTTCTCCTGTTCCCGAAATAACAGGCGTAGCGGAGAATTCGACCGTGAATGCATTATTATTTAGCTCTAAATGGCAAAAACACGTCTGGCTTTGATTCATTTCCATTGTGAATGCCTGACTAAATTTAGCTTGGAATTCAGAACGTGAACTGGCTTCAATTAAATTTATAAATAATAAAGCTGGCTGCTCATTTTCTTTAATATCAAATCGTGTTCTTGCCGAAATATTTGCACTAATTACTTGAAAATTTTCATCAATAATAAACAAGAACATTGGATTATTCTCGAATAAACTTTTGAATTTATTTTCGATGAGTTTCGATTGCTCTTGGGCAGCTTTAATTTCTGTAATATCAAGTCCATAACCAATCACCAACTTCAATTCATTGTTTTCATAGTAAGGATAAAACCGCCTTAATGTGTATTGTGTTTTCCCATCTGCTTTAACATGAAAATCGATTACATCATTGGTTTCTCTACTTTGAATTGTTTGTTGAAAGACATCTCTTCGTTTATCAGCAATATCTGTGTTTAATCCTCTATATCTGAAGTAATCATAATCGTTTTTACCGATCAGCCACTTACGCACTTTTTCATCTTTTACAGCAATCGGGTTTAGGAATAAATAGTTTTGATTTAAATCGAAAACAGCAATATCTGATGGAATATTATTTAAAATAGTTTCATAGAATTTCTTGGTGTTCCTGATTTCAATTTCAGAAGTTTTGGCACGCGTAATATTTAAGATATTTAAGCAAACCGATTTTACTGTTCCCGCATTATCCATTACCGGGAAAACGTTAAAATTAAACCACAAAGATTCAGCCGTAGCATTCAATTCTATATCAAAAGAAATCTGTTTCCCGCCATTAAAAACAGCATCCACCGACCTATCGAGTGTCTTTGTAAATCCGGTTTCATCAAAATCAGGGAGCGTCTCGCCAAGAACTAATTGATAGCCAAAATGTCTTCGCGATTCAATTTTCGCTTTCTGATTGAAATACGATACTCTTCGATTTTTATTAAGTAAAATGATAGAATTGCTTGAACTATTCACGATGGCATCAAGCAAGGCAATATTATCTTCATTTAACTTTTCCGACTTTACAAGTTCTGTAACATCGGAACAGTAAACATTAAATTCGGATTCCACTTTTTGAAACACCGTTAAAAAAAACAATCCTTGCGCTTCAATACGTGCAGTTTTCGATTCATCGTTTCCAGAAAATGACTGAATAATTGACTGGAACTGAAATGCGAAATCTTTTTTTAACTTTCCATCTTTGTTGCAGAAGTTAAACATTGCAGAAGCATTCGCAAATTGCAACTCCGCTTGGCTATTTAATTTAAAAACGGGGAATGGGTTTTTTAACGGGAAATTCGAAAGTTCTTTGTTTGAAGATGTAGGTTCAGATTCAGCCAATTCCTTTAACTCAACTTTGAAACCAGCAAGCGCATCTTTATCATATTCGTATGCAGTGAAATGTAATTCGTATGAATCCGCTTCAATTGTATAAACACTCGAATGCGTGATTCCTTTTATCCAAGATGTGTATAAATCAGCATTGAATTTTTCACTTTGTTGGTTTTGTATGGTGCTGAATGAAGTTTGATTTTGGCTTTTTTTAGATTCAACCAATGCTTCATTCATCCATAATGTGGCAGCATGAACATCAACAAAGGCAATTTTCGAAGATTGAAATGAGCAGATTTTTTGAAATGATATATTAAATTCTATCCATGTTTTAGATTCTGTCTTTGGAGTATTAACTACCTTAAATGTTAAGCTCGTTGTGTTTGATGCATCAGAATTTATACTGGAGAAACTAACAAGCGAAAACTGATTTTTATGTGAAATGAAGAAACGTGATTCATGCTCATTAATTACCTTTAATCCTTTAAAATGAGTCAATTGAAAATCCTTAAAGATGCATCCAACGATATCATTCACTTGAATACCGAACAAGTTTCCAAAGACTGAATCTGCTTCAACGATGAAGCCCTTTGAATTTATTTTAATGCTCGCCATTATTTCATTTTGATATTACGATTCGATCCGATTCAACACACTCATTTAAAATCATTTTTGATGAATCAAATTTTTGTAATTTAAACAAAATCTAACCAATGACAAATGCCCTTTTACTCCTAATT
>JBBALS010000015.1:0-17391 GCA_040402915.1 Flavobacteriales bacterium | reverse complement strand
ATCGATGAAGAACTGGCGTTCAGGACGTGGTCCAACAATCGACATATTGCCAATCAGCACGTTGTAAAATTGAGGAATTTCATCGAGGCGTGTTTTACGCATAAACAAACCGAAAGGAGTAATTCGAGAATCGTTCACTTTGCTAAGTTGAGGACCTCGCTTTTCGGCATCGCTAAACATCGATCTAAACTTGTATATTTTGAATGGAAGACCATTTAAACCGATTCTATGATGACTGTAGAACACCGATCCTTTCGAAGTACTAATAACAATTATGCCTGTAATGATGTATACGGGAAAAAAGAAAATCATGACAAAAAGTGAAACGGTAATATCGAACAGTCTTTTGAGTGATTTTTGCCAGGCAGGCATAATCTGCCGTTTGATTTCGATGATGGGCGCACCGAAAATTGCCGATGTCCGGACCGAACCCAAGAGAATATCGCTGATGTCGGGAATGACTTTGATGACGACATTGGTTACTTCCAGTTCGGTAATGAACTTTCCAAGGTAGGCATGTTCAGAATCTTCGGGTGCAACAATCACTTCCTCGATATCGAGCTTTTGAATAAGCTGAACCATCTCGTTAAAGTTTCCAACCAAAGGAAGGGCATCTGCGAGATTTTGGTCTTTGCTACCATTTACAGGCACATAACCAACAAAACGATTTCCGCTGCTGATGGTTTGCTCTTCAATTTTCTGATAGATTTCGTATGCTTTCTTCCCAGAACCTATTAATAACGTATTGAAAAAAATATTTCCTTTTTGAATGTTTCGCGCGTTTCGAGTTGCTAAAATCATGCGCTGAACAACCGTAATTAAAAATTGTATTAGAAAAAGCGCACTAAACGAAATGTAATAATATCGGTAGGATGGAATAAAATCGTCGAGTGAGATGGCGAAAAATAGTACGATTGATCCTATTAAAATTAACCAAGTAGTAGAACCAATAATGCCTAATCGCGATTTGCGGTAAATATCGAAATAGGTTCCTGAAACATGGTAAAGTAGCATCCAAAATAATGGAACAATTGCTAATCCAAGATAAAATGATTTGTTGAATTCAACTTCGATTTCATATCCAAAAACAAGCGGTTCGAGGTATATTTTTCGGAATGAATAATATACAGTCCATGCTAGCAATGCCGAAAAGTAATCGGCTGCAAGTTGAATGCGTGTTTGATTTTTATCGCGTTTGATAGAATTCACTTTCTTAATAGATAATTTTAAAGTTGTCGATTAAAATTTCAAGTGAATCTGAGCCCGATGGCTTTGTCGTTTGGAAGTAGATGCGGTAGTTACTAGCATTTACCTGCGAACTAACTTGCCTTGTTAAGTTGATATACACCTTATTCCAAGATTCTGTTGGACGTAATGTGATTACCTGTTCTTCTTGTGTTGATGCGCCCGAATAATAAGATCGTAAGCCAACCAGAAGGTCTTGGTTGTTTTTGTAATTGATTTCCATAAACACATTTGCCCCACCTTTTGGAAGTGAAACTGGATCAATCATTTGAAAATCCACAAAGCCACTGTCTCTAAATAATTCAACAAGGCAAGAGCCGGCTCCTTCGAAAACTCTTGCTGGATTGTTACACAAAGAAAGTGTTGTATCGCTTGACGATGTTGATGTTAATTTATTACCCGAAAGGTCATCGAAATTGGCCTTGAAAGCGAATGTTAAAGAATCGAAATAGGTAAAAGTGGGAGAAATGATAGTGGTTTGCCCAGCTTCTAAATTTACATTCTCCTGTTCATGAAAACGATAGAATAGATATGGTGTGCGTAAAGTAGATGAGCCATTTAATTGGATGCCTGCACCAATCGAAACCTTGTGTGCGCCCGAAATTAAAACCGGTATTCTGCAAGGAAGTTTGAACGCCCCAACAAGATTATCGTCAACATAAATCCATGCATCCGAAATATTAGCTGCATTACTTCCTTGCATTGCCACATCTGTAGTAACATTTACAGAATTGATGGCAATATAAGATGCTTCCTCTTCTTTAGGGTTGATTATATTGCAACTTACTAAAACAAGCATGCAAAATAGGAGAACTGCAGTGTATCCTAGCTTCATGAATTATGAGAAGAGATGCGAAGTAGTATTCATTTTTTCAATAATTCTATTTGCTACTTCCAACGCTTGTAAACCATGTGAAACATTCACGATTGGGGTTTTATTATTTAGAATAGCGTCTGCAAAACTCTCCAATTCGGATTTTATTGCGTTTGTTGGTAAAATTTCTGGGCGCTCAAAATGGATCTGTTTAAGTCCCTTTCCTTCAGCCATTTCGATAGTAACTGCAAGGGGATCGGGTTCGCCTTCAATGGTATTCATGCGAATGACTTCCACTTCTTTTTCAAGAAAATCTACACTTATGTATGCATCTCTCTGAAAGAATCGCGTTTTGCGCATGTTTTTCATGGATAATCGGCTAGCTGTTAGATTGGCAACGCAGCCATTATCGAACTCAATACGCGCATTGGCGATATCTGGCGTTTCACTAACAACCGAAACACCCGAAGCACTTATTTTCTTCAATGTAGATTTTACACTATGAAGTACAATATCAATATCGTGAATCATTAAATCGAGCACAACCGAAACATCGGTACCACGTGGATTGAATTGCGCCAAGCGATGCGTTTCGACAAACATTGGATTATCGAAAAATGGAGAAGCTGCTATGTATGCAGGATTGAAACGTTCAACATGACCAATCTGCACTTTTTTACCTGCTTCCACCGATAATTGTTCAAGTTCGCGTGCTTCATCGATTGTTGTTGCAATGGGTTTTTCGATAAAAACATGTTTGCTAGCGCGCAAAGCTTTACTCGCATAGGTGTGATGAAATAGGGTAGGAGTAACCACATCCACTACATCCACTTGGAGAAGCATTTCTTCAAAACTTGCAAAAGCATGGATATTAAATTCTTCCGCTATTCGTTTTGAACTATCGGCATCGACATCAAAAAAGCCGCAAAGTTCATAAGCTGCAATTTCTTTGATAAGCTTTATATGAATTCTACCAAGATGACCAGCACCTACAACGCCTATTTTAAGCATAAATATCAATTTTCCGCAAACCTAATCATTTTCATTAATACGAAATTGCACATGTAAATAATCTTGGAAAATGATAGAAAAAAATGAACATTTTTTTGTGAACGAAACGCTTTTAATTAATTCAGATTGATTTGGAGATGGATTAATTTTAGAATTTTGATTTTACACAATCTATGTTAATACCCGATTCCTACAGATATCAAGGTTTACGCAAGCGAATGGTTGATGAATTACGGATTCATGGTGTGTTAAATGAACGCGTGTTGGATGCAATTCGTGCTGTTCCAAGGCATCAATTTTTTCAGGATGAGGTTTTTGTAGAAAAAGCCTATCAGGATATTGCTTTCCAAATTGGTGCAGGTCAAACCATTTCGCATCCATCAACAGTTGCTATACAAACGCAACTGCTCGATTTAAATCCAGGTGAAAAAGTATTGGAAATCGGAACCGGCAGTGGATATCAAACAGCAGTATTGGCTCAGTTTAAAATTAAAATATTCAGTATTGAACGTCAACATACTTTGTATTTGCGTACCAAGAAACTTTTAGAAGAGATGAATGTACCTGCACGTTTGTTTTTTGGTGATGGGTATTTGGGCCAGCCCGTTTATGCACCTTACGATAAAATTATTGTAACAGCAGGCGCTCCATCCATTCCACAAGCATTAATCGATCAACTTAAACCAGGTGGTCGCATGGTGATTCCAGTTGGACAAGACGGCAAACAAATAATGCATGTGCTCGACAAAAACATAGATGGAACCATTCTCATCGAAGAACATGGTGAATTCCGTTTTGTGCCTTTGTTGGAAAGGAAAAATTGATTATGGAGTTATTATTTTATTAAAAATCCACCAAATTATTTCAGAACGATAAATAGAATTTTACCAATATCGACTTATTTATATTCACTCTTTTTACAAATGCACAACTTTCGAAATAGTGCTTTTTTGCTCAGCCCCTATAAGAACAAGTAAGTAAATCCCTGCTGGTATTTGTGTCATATTGATTGTTGTATTTCCAGTCCCCAGTTCATCACTTAAAACTTCTTTTCCATCCATAGTAATGAGTTTATAAGCGTTCATTGAATTGTTGTTTGAAATGGTTAGTTGATCACTAACTGGATTAGGGAAAACGTTAAAGGCCTCTTGGATTTTGTTTTCGTTCAGTGATGTTATCTCTCCAGATTTATTTATCACTCTCAAAACGTTAGCGCAGCTAGTGTCGAAAATAGCATAGCTGATAAGGCCCTTGGAAATATCATCATAACCATCAAAAATCTTTGCTTCTATTTCTGTTGAATCAGTAATACAGAAACAGTTGGTGGGGATAAATATATTCAGATCGGTACGGTTATCTATATTATATAATTCGTTTGAGCAAATAAGGTTATTTTCTATAATCGGCATTGGCTGTCCGAAACTTATTGGCCCCAAGGAAACCCCAGTTTGATTTTGCTCAATCAGGCACTCATTAACTAATGATCCAAAGCCCACTTGCAAAGCGGTGACGTTGTTGCTAAAACTACTGTTGCTTACTGTCAAGTATGTAGTATTTATAACGGCTTCCGTATTTCCAATAAAAATACATGAATCAATTAAGCCGTTATTGCCATAATTGTAAGCAATTACGTTGTTCTCGAATAGGGTATTTTTAACAAGTGTACCAGTGATTGAACCCGTATTTATGTTAATGCCCAAATTATTATTTCGAACCACACAATTATTCATATCTAAGCTATTAGCGTATATGGAAAGTGCAGAAATGTTATCATCGAATACACAGTTTCGGAAAGTAAAATTTGCCCAACCATAAATGGCATTTTCGTTACCCAAAAAAGTACAGTCTTCGGCAATTAAATCTGTCCCGACTAAAACAGCATAACCGTTATAGCTGAAATTACATTTATTCAATTGGATAGAAGAAGGAACCGAGCCGTCATAAACGAAGCAGTTAATTGTGTTAGCTATATTGATGTAGTTATAGTTAATACTTCCACCTTGCGAATTCTTGATTATGATTCCCTGCCAAGCACCTACTGTGGTTTGTGCTGTATCTGCTCTGAAAGTAATAGGTGCATCGGAGGTGCCCACCATATTAATGATACCGCGAGTTTCTAAATAAAACTGCGTTCCCGACATACCGTTTTCCTTAACACGCACCTCTACTCCGGGTTCGATGTTAAGTGTTACCCCCGGAAATACAACTGTGTTGCCAGTCATCAAGTAAGGACTATTTGCCAATGTCCAGGTAGTGTTGGCGTAAATTCCTCCACTTACTAAGGTTTGGGCTTGAATATTTTCTCCTAGGAAAAGGATAAATAGTAATATTATTAAAAAATGTCTTTTCATGAAAATGTCATTAATTCAATATTCCAAACATTGGAATTCTTGAAAGGTTCGGGTTTTTTGAAAAATTCTTTGATATAAATTTGAAACTTTAGTAAAAATAAAATTCTGGCAATCCCACGCGGATTGCTTGTAAATCAGAGGCGTATTCATTTCATAAACGTTAGATTTCCAATTTTATATTAAGAGAAAATGTATTTTACATGTACTATTATAAAAGCAATAAAGTTTTTGCAATCGCTTCTTTTAGGTCCTTTTTTACATGTGTTCGTTCTGCAAAATCATTCCATTTACCTATCGCTGAATTCACCTGATCAATTATTGCATCCGCTTTTTTTATATTCATTTTTTTCGCTATTTGTAATAAATCATTTCTGGTAATGTTAATTCGTTTATCATTTATGCTTAATGAGTGCTGGCTAACCCATGAACTACCTGGACGATAAGCATGGCAGACATCAAATGCCGGTGACAATTTCCATTGACCTGTTTTATCCATGATAAATGAAAAATTCTTTGTGTGATCATCACAATTTCTTGCCATTACATTAAATACCATTCTTCGAAATAATTGTTCTGCATCTTTGTATGGTAATAACAGGCTTCGCATAGTCTCAAATAGTTGTTCGTAACTGAAAGACGTAATCTCATTAAAATCATAATGGGCAATACCACAAAAACTTTGAACATGAATTTTTCCATTGTCAGGTTCTCTATCAAAACGCTTTGTCATAAAATGGGCCCTGTCATTTTCTTCGAGCAATTTACACTCGGTCATTTCAATTGCAGCTTCTGTTGCCATAAGGTAATATGCCATTTCAACTCTGCCATAACCTGAAGAACTGCCCAGCTGCTGATCAGTAACACCGTCAAATTTCAATATCCAATGTGAAAAACCTTTTGGAGCATCTGTCTGACCTGAGCGTATTTCATTTGTTTCTGGATTGAAAGCTATAACAGCCTTTGCTCTTGCTCCACCTGCAGAAGTGCCTACTTTTAAAATATCACTGAGTGCTTTCGTTTCATCACCCGATAGATTTGTATTAAAGTCTTGCTTCCCACTAATTATTTCCTGAGCTATATGAATCAAGCTGTTTAATTCAATTTTAGTTGCTCCATTATTTGTTTTTGGTAACACCGGTTCAAATTCCAACGCACCCATGCCTCTTTTTCCAATAAAACAGAGTAACTCAACAGGGTTCATACTTCCCGATGGACGACCATTACTGCTCAACCAAGCATTAATTAAATTGTTTCCATATTTATCAGGCAATACATCGGCTAATAAACCAGGTAATCCTTTATATGTTGATGTGCCTCTTAATTCCGGAAAAGAAAATATTTGCTTTTCTGAACCCCAAATCGGCATTTTCAAAGGAGATAATTCCCATTCGTTCGCTAAAAAGGATGGCTCATATTCGAACGTACCCAATCCGATATTATCATCCCATGCAATTGCCCCAACACGCTTATTCCAGATATTGATGTATGCTGTTGTAATCATTACCAATCACTTTTAGGTTTTTTGATTTGACTTTCTTTTTTAGGGCTTGCTCTTTGACGTTTGTTCTGTTCCAACTTAGCAAGTTGTAGAGGGCTAATTTGTTGCTTAACCTCAAAATGCTCAAGGATTTGTAGTTGCTCTAAGGCACGTAGTATTTGTACAAATGAAATCATTTTACCTCCGCTTCCATTTTCTATTTGAACCATGGTCGAACGGTTTATACCTGCCGTAGTGGCCACTTGCTGTTGTGTTTTATTCTGCTGTAACCTAGTTTGTTGAATGAACTTACCCAACAACTCTATTATAGCTGGATCATTCATTGCATGCCAATATTTGATGCCTTTTTCCATCGTTCAGTTCGTTTTTATTTATAATAATTGCTTGTTAACAAAAGATGAATGTGGTTATTAATGTTTGAATATTCCACCACAAATATACATAATATCAATTAATGTTGTAATATGCCAACATGAAAGCAAAATTGATAAAATTTGATTTAAAAGAAAAAAGGGCTTTTTGAATTAACGAAATCACATCAGCACATCAAAAAATTAGTACATCAATGTTTCAGCACATTAGCACATCGAAAAATCAGCACATCAAAAAATCACATCACAATATTCGCCTTGAAAATCTTTACTGCAATGGCGAGCAGAATTACTCCAAAGAATTTGCGGATTACAAACAAGCCGCTTTTACCGAGTTTGCGTTCTAAGAAATTGAGCGATCTTAGAACCAGGTAAATGGCTAAAAGATTAATAAGAATGCCAATTAAAATGCTGTAAATGGAGTAATTGGCTCTGAGCGACATTACGGTTGTTAAGGTTCCGGAGCCCGCAATAATTGGGAAGGCAATGGGGATAATACTGCCCGATTTAACATCTGGATCTTGTCTGAATAATTCAATTCCTAAAACCATTTCCAAAGCCATGATAAAAATGACAATGGAACCGGCTACTGCAAACGAATGCACATCAACACCCAATAAACCGAGGAATTTCGTTCCGAAGATTAGAAACAGAATCATCAAAGCGCCCGAAGCCAAAGTGGCTTTACCGGATTCAATTTCACCCAATCGACTTTTCATTGAAATGAGCAATGGCGTTGCTCCAACTACATCGATTATAGCAAACAGTGTAACCGTAACGGTTAAAATATCTTCGAAATTAACGAGAGAATCAAACATTTTTAATGGCTTTGGAAATAGTTAAATCGCGAAATGATTTCTTTCCTCGAATAAAATAATCGGCTACAATAGAACCCATGTAAACGCCTGAAATATTGCGATTACGCTCGAGTGCTTTTAATCGTTTGCGTTTTTGTCGGATCGATGGAATCAAGCGATAGAAATGCATGTGCGCACGTATGATGGCGTAAAAATGACTGATCCCATTGGTAAATAAAAATTTGAATGCAGCTATCCCATCCAACGCCATCCGCATAAATAAACTCCTCAATAAATATTGCCCTTCGATGTTCTTATAAATTAATTCGAGATTGTTTCGAAAATTCAAATACGTTTTGCGCCAATTCGATTTCGATAAAGTACCTCCTCCAATATGAAAAACAACCGATTTCGGCTCTACCAAAATAGTATACCCACGATTTTTCATTCGCCAACACAAATCAATTTCTTCCATGTGCGCAAAAAACGATTCGTCAAATCCTTCACATTCATTAAAAATGGTTGCACGCACAAACATGCAAGCTCCCGAAGCCCAAAATACTTCTGTTACATCGTCGTATTGGCCTGTATCCACTTCGCTTTCTTCGAAGATTCTTCCTCGGCAAAATGGAAATCCGAAACGATCAATAAATCCTCCCGCTGCACCAGCATATTCAAAACGATCGCGTTGTTTGAATGCGCGTATCTTAGGTTGAACAGCAGCCACATGTTCATTTTCTTCGAAGTGCTTAACAACGGGTTCAATCCAGTTTTCAGTGACTTCAATGTCGGAATTCAACAACACAAAAATATCGGCATCCACTTGCGCTAATGCTTCGTTGTAACCACCTGCATAGCCGTTGTTATGAGGATTTTGAATAATGCGAACGGAAGGAAATAATTCTTGCACCATTTCAACTGAAAGGTCAGTTGAGGCATTGTCGGCGACTACAATTTCCGCATTAGGCGAGCATGTAATTACCTTGGGAAGAAATTGTTCAAGTAGATGTTTGCCATTCCAATTGAGAATAACTACAGCTGTTTTCATAGGTTTCGTTTGTGTTTCCAACGCTTGTGAGTCCATAGCCAATTGGATGGGTCTTCGAAGATAAGTTTTTCCAAAGCGCGCAGATGCATTTCGGTAATTGAGAATTCCGATTCTAATTTAGGTTCTTTCGTTAATTCCTGAAATTCAAGTGTGTAAAACCCACGCTTCTCTCTGCGCATGGCTATAAAAACTACTACACTGTTCGTTGCTTTGGCAATGCGTTCGGCTCCCATAAAAACGGGTGTGTCTTGATGGAGAAAGTTTGTCCAATACGCATTGTCTGGATGTGGTGCCTGATCGGAAATCAGTAATGAAAGTACGGGTGTTTGAGAAGAAGCAACAGCACGAAATGTTTGTTGCATGCCCACCAATTCACCTCCATGAAGCTGCCGAACCTCCATCATCAAACGTTCCATCAATGGGCTCGAAAGTGGCTTATAGGTTAATAGACATCGAATGCCTGTCAATTCTTGAAGGCCAACGCCCATCCATTCCCAATTGGCATAATGACTCGAAACAGCCACAATGCTTCGACCAGATTGTTGGTAGGTTTTAAGTAATTCAGGATTGAGAACTTTTACTCGCGATGGAATGAGTTTCGGATTCCTACTTAACATTTTGAAGGATTCCACGAGCACATCAGTAAAGTTCACATAAAATTTCCGACTTAACTTTTTACGCTCCGGTTCCGACATTTCGGGAAAGGCATTGCGAAGATTTTCTTGAACAACTGCATAGCGATAACGAATGACATCGGATGTAATCCAAGCCAAGAAACTCGACAATGGATAGAGCAAGAACAAAGGAATTTGTCCCAGAATAAATCCTCCACCGCGAATCAGGTAATAGAAAACGTTCACCGTGGTGTTTGATAATTTTGTTGAATCTGAGTTCCAAATCTCCCTGCTGGGGATGTTTGATCGATGTCGTTGTTTTGGGTATCGCGTTTAAACACGAGCATTTGCCATTGATCGTTCATTATTTCGCCCAAAGCATCCGAATGAATCAAGCGATAATCGTTGGTCACCAAATCCGGATTGTAAAAAATGAAACGTCGGTTACTTTGCCCTTTCACTTTGTAATACTGCCAAATCTCGTATGGATAAGCACTTGGTTCGTGTGGCATTTGAGTGCGGTTATCTGGCGGACCGTATTGCAAATACACGCGACCACGATCGGTATTGTATCCTTTGCGAATGGAAGATGAAAATTCCTTCACCACTTTGCGCACTTCCAAGAAATACGTTTCCCAGGACGACTGCGGATTTACAGCATCTCTATTCAACCAAAACGAAAGAAAATATTGCTGCATCAATTTCAAATCCTTGCTATTAATTGCATTCGTGGCATAGGTTTTTTCTAATTCATACGAAATAGGATACAGACAACGAATATGCTCAGCCAAACTATCCTGATTTGTATAACCCATGGCGAATGTTCCTAGGATATCGCGCTGTGTGTATTGATCGATAGTTATTGTCTGTGCGGGATTAGAACGGTAAAAATGAACACTTTTGTTTGCAAGTAAAGCGTTTGTTTTATCACGAACTTCGATGATTAATGCATACTTTCCTTGGGGAAGGTTTTCGATGTTGAATTCTTTCATCAACACATTAACTTCATCCACATTGAAACGAGAAAAACTCGAATACGCAGGTAGCTGTTTCCCTGAACCCAAATCTTTTAAAAAGAAATTGCAAAGAAATTTCGCTCCTTCTCCCAATACCAAACGTGATTGATAAATCTCTCCATAAAAAATCAACTTGGATTCTTCCTTCGGGAAAATCTCGCTGATATGCGGAATTAAATCGTATCCACCTTTCGATAACTTATTGGGTGTCTCTGTTTTGGTATACGACTCAATTAATTGAATATCAGATACTATGATAGAATCTTTTGGAAATTGAATGGCTAGCGATTCAGTGGCTTCAATGGGATCGGCTGTTGAATTTAAATCGCGAATTCGAACGCCTAATTCATAATTACCAGCATTAATTGGAATTCTCTGCTGATCGATGAAATTGAATGAAATCTTGAGTGAATCATCGGTTTCGGGACTCAACAGATTGTATTTATCGGCATAGGTAATTTTATCACCTTGGCTCACCGTTAAAATCACTTCTATCTGTCCTTGATATTTCCCCGAAGCCGTTTTACGAAAAACTACACTTGCCCCATTCACCATGAGATAAGTCTCAACAAAGGGTTTACTTCCGTTCATCTGAAAAACAGCATGAGAAAAGACGACCTGAACTTTTTTATCCCGATTTTCCGAATAGGAATTGAGGGTGATAAAGAGCGAAACAATAAGAAAAATGAGACGTTTCATCCGAGTGTATTTTTACAAAAGTACCTGATTATCCTCTGTCATTCAAAACAAAAAATCTCATTCGTCGGAATGCACATGAAAAACGAGCGTTGCCCGAACGGCCTTTTTCCAGAGTGCGTATTTTTTCTCGATTTGTTCGGGAGATACTTGAGGCGAAAAAACTCGTTCCGACTTCCGTATCGAAGCGCAATTTTCCATCGTTGCAAAAATTCCAACTGAAAGTCCAGCCAATAATGCAGCGCCCAAAGCAGTCGATTCCGTGTTATGGGGTTTATCCACATTCAGCTGCAATAAATCACTCTGGAATTGAAGCAAGAGTGCATTTTCCGTTGCGCCACCGTCTACTCTTAAAGACGTTAATGTTAAATCCGCATCATTTTGCATCGCATCAAAAACATCGCGTGTTTGAAAAGCCATCGACTCCAAAGCTGCACGAATAATATGCGATCGCTTGGTGCCACGTGTTAATCCAAAGAACGAACCGCGTGCTTCCGAATTCCAATAAGGCGCACCCAAACCAACAAAAGCAGGCACGAAATACACACCTCCACAATCGTCTACCTCGCTTGCAATTTCTTCCGCTTGTGAAGCATGATCGATAATTTTCAATCCATCGCGCAACCATTGAATGGCCGAACCTGCCACAAACACACTACCTTCGAGGGCATAGGTAATCTCTCCACCAATTCCCCAAGCAATGGTTGTAAGCATTCCGTGTTTCGAAACGACACGTTTATTCCCCGTATTGATTAGCATAAAACAACCCGTTCCATAGGTATTTTTCGCCATTCCTGGCAGAATGCATCCTTGCCCAAACAAGGCCGCTTGCTGATCTCCGGCAATTCCGTTAATGGAAATTTCAGCGCGAATAGCATTACTTGATGTGGTTCCAAAATATCCCGAACTGTCTTTTATTTCGGGCAATATGGACGATGGAATTCCAAAAATACTTAGAAGTTCTGTGTCCCAAGTATGGGTTTGAATATTAAAAAGTAATGTTCGCGAGGCATTGCTGAAATCGGTAGCATGCACTTTCCCTTCGGTTAAATTCCAAAGTATCCAGGTGTCAATAGTTCCAAATGCAAGATTTCCAGATTTCGCTTGAATACGGGCTTCTTCCACATGTTCAAGAATCCAAGCAATCTTACTTGCCGAGAAATAAGTATCCACAACAAGTCCCGTTTTTTCTGAAATTACTTTTTCAAACCCTGAAACTTTTACACGATTGCAAATTTCATCCGACTGCCTACTTTGCCAGACAATGGCAGGATAAACAGGCAAACCCGTAGTTCGATTCCACAATACCGTTGTTTCGCGTTGATTGGTAATACCAATACTTGCAATTTGACTTGCATCGATTCCTGCACTTTTCAAGACTTGATTGTACGTGGACTTTACACTTTCCCAAATTTCGAGTGGATCGTGTTCCACCCAACCCGAAAATGGAAAGGACTGCTTGATTTCTTGTTGTGCATTTGCAATAGAATCGCCTGATTTATTGAAAAGGATGCAGCGTGTTGATGTTGTTCCTTGATCAATTGCGAGTATGTATTTGGACATGAAATTAAATTATACAATGTAGGTTCTGCGAATTAATTGAAATAATTCCATTAAACACCAACTTAAATCTTTATTAAAAGATGATAAACTGAGAAATATCATTGAATGAAATTTAACTAATTCTACCTTTGTATTCATCGATAAACCATAGAGACAAATCTATTTCCAATTCATTTAACCTAAAGTTCGAAACCATTTTTGGGGTTTGGGATAAGATAAAAAAACATCAAATGATTTTTAGTTTTCGGAAATCGATATGTTCATTACTAATCGTGTTTTTATGTTTTAATAAAGAAATGCGCGCTCAAGAACTTCAAGCCGTTCCCTATGTTGATTTGGAGCGTTATGCGGGAACGTGGTACGAGATTGCCTCCTTTCCTCAATCCTTTCAAAGCGGATGTTTTTACACTACAGCCACCTATTCGTTGAGCGATAAGGGCTTTGTAATTGTCGAAAACCGATGCAATAGAAACGGTATAAATGGAGAAGAGTCCTACATCAAAGGGAAGGCTTTCATTGAGAAAAATTCCGGGAATGCAAAATTAAAAGTCCAGTTCTTTTGGCCTTTTAGAGGAAAATATTGGATCATCGACCTTAATAAAGAATACACTTATGCAGTTGTAAGCCATCCCAATAAAAAGTATCTCTGGATTCTTTCGCGAAGCCCAGAAATGGATGATCAGACTTACCAAGAAATTCTATCTAAACTAGAATTGAAAGGATTTGATTTATCGATTTTGAAAAAAACAATTCAAAAGAAATAAATCCTTTTTTAGCTTTTCAAAAACTTTAAATTCCCTTGCGATTTCGATGTTTCAAAGCGAATAAAATAAACACCTTGTTTAAATGACTTGGTACATTAATATAATCAAAATTCTTTGAACTGAAATACCCCGATTTTGTTGCAAGTCAATTTCAATCAATTATCAATTTTAAGTATTGAGAATCAAAATTCTAACATCGTTTTTTGTCTAACGTTAATGAGCATTCCTGTCTCAATGTCATTTCATTGTAAAATTTCAGTTTTTCTATACTCAATTGTTCGAATTGACTTAGGTTTGCAAAACTATTATGGCGCGAAAAACTACCTCTGAAGATTTACCAAAAGCGAAACTGAACCGGTCTTCATTTAAGAAAGTCACCCGATTATTTGGTTATCTGCAGCCCGACAAAGGCAAATACACACTGGGGCTTGTGTTTTTAGCACTCACATCTGCCACAGCATTAGCATTTCCTTGGTTAATTGGCGATTTGGTTAATGCAGCTAAAGATCCCAAGGGGGATAGTTCCGTTAATTTCAAAGCATTATTATTAATTGGTTTACTAACGGCTCAGGCATTCTTTTCTTTTTTCCGAATCTACCTCTTTTCGCAAACTACTGAAAACACTTTGGTTCGTTTACGTCAACATTTATACAGTCACCTCATTCAATTACCGATGTCGTTTTTTACTAGTAATCGTGTAGGTGAAATTAACAGCCGCATTTCGGCCGACATTACCCAAATTCAAGACACATTTACCACCACGCTTGCTGAATTTTTGAGGCAGTTGATTCTCATTTTTGGTGGTTTGATTTTCATCACGGTAATTTCTCCGCAGCTAACATTATTTATGCTTGCCCTCATTCCAGCCATTGTAGTTGTTGGGATAATTTTCGGGCGATATATTCGTAAAATTAGTCGCCAGGTTCAAGACCGCGTTGCCGAATCGAACACCATCGTTCAAGAAACCATGCAAGGAATTGTAAATGTGAAAGCATTTGCGAATGAGTTTATAGAAGTAAAACGCTACAAAAAATCTATCAAAGAAATTGCAACACTTTCCATGAAATCGGCTTTTTCAAGAGGAATGTTTGCATCGTTTATTATCCTCGCATTGTTTGGTGCAATTGTCGGAATTGTTTGGTACGCTACACGTTTGATGCAACAAGGCGAAATTGAATTTGGTGATGTGATTTCCTTTGTGATTTATACTTCATTTATTGGAGCATCCATTGGAGGTGTTGCTGAATTGTATGCTCAAATTCAGAAAGCAGTTGGAGCCACCGAACGTATTTTCGAGATTTTAGATCAGGAACCTGAAATCATCGATTTGCTTGATATCAGAGCAACAGCATCAAGACTAAAGGGCGATGTTGCTTTCAATGACATCACATTTTCGTATCCTGCTCGGAAAGAAATTTCTGTTTTAAATGGTGTCTCTTTTCATGCCCAAGCGGGTGATAGCATTGCGATTGTTGGTCCAAGTGGAGCTGGAAAGTCTACCATTACTCAATTATTATTACGATTTTATGAACCTGATTCAGGGACTATATTAATTGATGGATTAGAATCTTCTAAATATACATTAACCGAACTCCGCGATCACATGGCAATCGTTCCACAGGATGTGATTCTATTTGGAGGTACCATTCGAGAAAATATTTTGTATGGAAAACCCGATGCTACTGATGCCGAAGTGATTGCTGCTGCTGAAAAAGCGAATGCCAAAATTTTCATCGAGGGCTTCCCGGAAAAATACGAGACCTTGGTTGGTGAACGCGGAATTACGCTAAGTGGCGGACAAAGACAACGCATCGCCATTGCACGTGCAGTGTTGAAAGATCCATCCATTTTAATTTTGGATGAAGCAACTTCTTCACTCGATTCAGAATCAGAACGTTTGGTTCAAGAAGCGCTAGATAAATTGATGATTGGTCGCACAACGTTTATTGTCGCACATCGATTATCAACCATACGCAATGCAAGTAAAATTTTGGTTTTAGATAAAGGAATTGTTGTTGAAAACGGGCGTCATGATGAATTGATTCATTTAGATAATGGTCTTTATTCGAACCTTTCAAGATTGCAATTTGAAATTCGAGATACGTTTGTTAAGAATTAAGAATTATCAATTACGGATTACGAATTGGCAATTACGAATTGGCAATTACGGATTATCAATTACGAATTACGAGTTACGAATTAAGAATTGGCTTACAATGATTTTGATTATTCCTCGTTTTAGAAATTCAATTATTAAAAAACTGTACAACATAATTTATCATGGCTGAATGGTCTATAATACCGCCTAGTAAACCCGAACATTGGGACGCATATTTTAAATTGCGTTATGAAATGCTTCGCAAGCCTTGGGGAGAGGAAGTTGGATCGGAACATGCAGATGATGATGAAACGTCTTTGCATGGAATGATCATCAATAAAAAAGGGGAAGTGCTTGCAGTTGGTCGAATTCATACTACTGCTCCTGAGCAAGCGCAAGTTCGATTTATGGCAGTAAGAGCCGATTTGCAAGGATTGGGATTAGGTAAAACCTTACTACATTACTTAGAACATCGCGCTCAAAAAGAAATCCCTTCCTTGATTCAAATTATGTTGCATGCACGCGAACATGCAGTTCCATTTTATGAAAAACAAGGATACATGCAAGTAGACAAAAGCTACTCTTTGTTTGGGAGTATTCAACATTACCTTATGGTAAAATCGCTTTTGTAAATATTTTCACAGGCAGTAAACCTTTTCAAATATATTTGTTCCTAAATCCAAATCCCTAAATTAAAAAACGTATGATAAAATCACTTGTATTGGCAAGTTGTCTGGTAGTATCCGGATTAAGCCTAGTAGCTCAGAATGTTGCCCCAGCAACTCCCGTTAAAAAAGAACAAAACAAAGCGGATGAGAAAAAACGAAGTCCCGAAGAAAAAGCTATTCGTAACCTACGCATGATGACCGCAAATTGTGGATTAACGGATGCGCAAACTCCAGCCGTTAAACAGATTCTTCTAGACAGAGAAAATTCCATTGAGAATATTCGCACAAATTCACCCAAAGGAACCGATAAAAAAGCAGCAATAGCAGCAATCCGACAAGAATCTGATGCGAAGCTTTCTAATTCAATGTCTCCAGAACAATGGAAAAAATGGTTGAGTTTTCAAGAGGAGCAAAAAAAGAGAAAAGAAGCGGGTCAGAAAAACGGAGCTAACTCGGAATCAATCGATTAATTAAGGATATTTTTAGCTCGCGTTTGGGTTTAGTCAAACCCATTTTAAACTGAGTTTTCATATTTTAACGAACAATTTGCTTTGTTTGACTTATAAACAAGGAATCTTTGTATTTTTACTTCTGCCACGAAGGTTATGAAAATTAAAAGATTCCTTGTTTTTTTATGCGCATCAGTCAACTTGCTTCATGCACAGCAAGTAACGCTCAATAAATTCACACTTCAACGAACAATTAACTCCGGCGATACCTTTACATGTGAAGGTATGAAAGACAGTTCCGGTCAAATTATCATTCCTGCCGATTACGATTTAATCTGGGATTTTGGCGAAGATTCACTCACATTGGCCCGTAAAATAAACTTGTCCA
>JBBALS010000014.1:0-17975 GCA_040402915.1 Flavobacteriales bacterium | reverse complement strand
TACTAAGCCTTTCGATGTATCGGAATGAGAGATGTAGGTGTCTGATTTATAATAATTCCCTAGGTCTTTTTCAAATGGCCGAGGATTCGTAAACACAAATCCACAGGCATTACATTCAACTACTTGAAAGGTTTCTTTCGAGACCGTATAATCAATACATCCAAATCGGCTTTTAAATTCTTCGCCTTTACATAAATGGCAAGCGTTTATTTTTTCCATATGTTCCACGTGAAACTTATCGTCCAAGGAATACCATCAAAACTGAAATATCGGAGGGTGAAATGCCGCTTATTCTTGATGCTTGCCCAATGCTTGATGGTTTAATTTTACTTAGTTTTTCTCTTGCTTCCGATGATAAGGACTTTAATGATCTGTAATCAAAATTAGAATGAAGTTCAATGTGCTCTAATCGTAAAAGCTTATTAGCAACTTCTTGCTCTTTATTAATATATCCATCGTATTTTAACAATATTTCAGCCGATTCAATTATTTCTTCATCAATGTCATGTTCATCAATATAAGATGAAATATCAGGAATAGATTCAATCAATCCTTTCAAGGTAACTTGAGGACGAGAAACAACAGTTCCCACTTTAATTTTCTGGCTAACATTCGGAGATCCCGTTTGTTCCAAATAACTATTAAGGATCTCGGGTTCAACGCTTTTGTTATTGATGAATTTGATGAAGCCTGATACAGAATCCCTTTTAGTTAGTGCCCTTTTTAGACGTTCGACTGAGGCCAATCCTAATTCATACGATTTCGGTGTTAAGCGAGTGTCTGCATTGTCTTGACGAAGCAAAATACGATACTCCGCTCTAGAAGTAAACATACGGTAAGGCTCCTCAGTTCCTTTAGTTACCAAATCATCGATTAAAACTCCAATATAAGCTTCTGACCGAGTTAAAATAAAAGGGTCTTTTTCATTAATTTTTAAATGCGCATTAATTCCCGCCATTATTCCCTGGCCAGCCGCTTCTTCATAACCCGTCGTGCCGTTAATTTGTCCGGCCAAATACAAATTGGAAATAAGCTTTGATTCAAGGGTTAAGTTCAGTTGTTCTGGCGGAAAATAATCATATTCGATAGCGTATCCTGGTCTAAATACTTTAACGTATTCAAATCCAGCAACCTTTCGTAAAGCTTCAAATTGTATAGCTTCTGGAAGTGATGTAGAAAAACCATTAACATAAACTTCCACAGTTTCCCAGCCTTCGGGTTCAATAAATAGCTGGTGCTTGTCTTTATCTGCAAAACGATCTATTTTGTCCTCAATCGATGGACAATAACGTGGGCCCAATCCTTGAATTCTACCGCTAAACATGGGTGACTTATCAAAACCTGTTCTTAGTGTGTCATGAACAGATTCATTGGTATAGGTCATATAACAAGGAAGCTGATGCTTAAGCAGAGGTGTATTTGTGTACGAGAACTTCTGGGGATTTAAGTCTCCTGGTTGAATATCCATTTTGGAATAATCTAAAGAGCGACCATCAACTCGAGGCGGTGTTCCTGTTTTCATTCTCCCGCTTCTAAGTCCTAAATCAACTAATTGTTCTGTGAGTCCGGTAGCTTGTTTTTCTGCTGCACGACCTCCACCAAAATTCTTCTCGCCAATATGTATTAATCCGTTAAGAAAAGTGCCGTTGGTTAATACAACCGCCTTCGATTTAATTTCTATTCCTAAGCCCGTTTTTACACCAGCAACAACACCATTCTCAATGATTAAAGAAGAAACCATATCTTGGAAAAAATCAACATTCGGAGTTCTCTCTAACATCAACCTCCATTGCTCTGCGAAACGCATTCTGTCATTCTGAGTTCTCGGGCTCCACATTGCAGGCCCTTTCGAAAGATTTAACATCTTGAACTGAATCGCTGTTAAATCGGAAATTATTCCGCTATATCCACCTAATGCGTCTATTTCACGAACGATTTGACCCTTAGCAATTCCACCCATTGCTGGATTACAAGACATTTGTCCTATTGTGGCAAGATTCATTGTTACTAGCAACACCTTGCTTCCTAAATTAGCGGCAGCAGCTGCGGCTTCACAACCAGCATGACCGCCTCCAACTACTATAACATCGTATGAATTAAACATTGCTTTTGTGTTCCACGTGAAACAAATAGGGTGTTTTGTGTGCTTTATAATTGACAATCAGCCAATTGGCTTAAATATAGGTCTTCTGATTTACGCATTTCCTTTTGTTGGATTTCAGATTTATCTGAAAAGCCAAGCAAATGTAAAACTCCATGAATAATAACTCGATATAATTCTATGTGAAATGTGCATTTATGGATAAGTGCATTTTCTTTCACACGATCAATACTAATAATAAAGTCGCCCGATACAATATTGGATTCATTATAATCGAATGTTATAATATCGGTGTAATAATCGTGATTTAAAAACTTTTTATTGACATCCAAAAGATAGTCATCAGTACAGAAAACGAAAGAAAGGTGACCTGTTTGATGGTTATTCAAACGGATCACCTCTTGTATCCAACTTTTCAATAAGCGCTTGTCTTTTAAAACAAACTTTATATCTTGATTGATGAAGCGTATCAGAGTGGTAATTATTGATTTGAAATACGAAAATACAACTCTACGCGTCTTCCTTCATTAAGAAATTTTATGTCGTCACTAAGTTTTCTCATTAAAAAAACACCGCGGCCATTTGGAGAATTTAAGTTATTAGGGTCTGTTGGGTCAGGAAGTGTATCTGGATTAAATCCGTCTCCTTCGTCTTCTATGACAAAACAGAGATTGAGATCCTTCGTTTCATAAAAAAACTTGACTGATTTATCAGGATCTAATCTGTTGCCGTGACAAATAGCATTATTTACAGCCTCACTTACAGCAACCAATATGTTGCCATAGTTTTCTTCACCAATATTGTAAAACTGGCATATATCATCAATATATTTTTCCACTAAATGAACATTGGTTTTTAATGAAGGAAAAATTACAGATTGTGTTTCAGTAATTATCATGTTTTTATCCATTAATTGATTGTATTGAAATAGGTTTTTACCATGTTTTTATAAAACGGAGTAAACGATGGCGAAAGTGTTTTTAAGAGTTCCGTTTCTTGTTGCATTTGACGTGTATACTGATCGAAGACAGAAATGTTACGTTTCTGTTCAAATTTATTTTCATTTGATTCGCGTTTATTATCAAGCTCTCTTTCACGTTCTGCCTTTTCTGCTTCTAAAAGACGAGTCATTATTTCTTGTTGACGGCGCATGGTCTCTAATGTAATATTTTTATTGACAATGTCGGTTTCTGTTTGTTCCATTTTGTTTGAAATGTTTTTAAGATCACCTAATGATCCAGATGTTCCGTCTTTCATCATTTCATTCATCATCTTTTGTAATTCATTTCGAAGCATTTCTTGTTGAGCCGCCATACGCGCTAATTGTTCGCTACCCATACTTCCTTTTGAACCTGAACCAGGTTTTTCTCCAGGTTTCGGGCCAGGCTTGCCTTGACCTTCTTTCATCTGCTTCATTTGTTCATTAAGCTGCTCTTGCAATTGTCTTAATGTGCTCATTGAAGGCTTACCGCTACCTCGTTTTTTGTTCTTTCCAGGTTTTTTACAGCTTCCGCTACCTTCTTTTTGCTGCATTTGCTGAGCCATTTGCTGCTGCATCTGTTCAGTAACTTCACTAATCATTAACGCTAAATTATTAACAGATGTCATTACAAATTGCTGCCTTGAGGCAGCACTCTGACTTTGTCTTTCTGCCAAATAAGATATCGTTTTATCAAGATTCATATTAATAGAACTTATTTCTCTGTTAATAAACGATTGAATTTCCACAACGCGCTTACTCAAAGCTAATAAAGAATCTTCAATTGCTTTGGCATTATCTTTAACTTTCTTTTGATCAGCTGTTATTTTAACATAAAGGGGGTTTTCTATGGGGGTTCTTTGTAGCTGTTTCATAAGCAACTCTTGGTCGAAAGAAAGCTGTAAAAGATTTTCCAGTATCTCACGAAGTTTCGATACATCTTCTTCCAAACTTTCTTGTTCGGACGATTCTTTCATCTTCTTCATGCTATCGCTCATTTCCTTCATCTTTTGAGACGCGCTCTTCTGAGATTTTGAAGCTTTACCCGATTTGTTTTGTTGCATCTGTTCGGAGCTGTTCTTCATTTCCTGTTGAATATCTTGCTCCAATTGATCCGTATTTTCGAGTTGTTGAGGGTCTTCTAACTGCTCATTTTTCTTTTGAAGATCATCTAATTCTTTCCGTAAATCATCAAATTCCTTATTCAGATTATCTTGATCTTTCTTTAGATTTTCTGGAGAATCTTCTTTCTTTTCTGTCTTATCAGCTAATTTATCTTGTTGATCTTTTAAACGATCTAATTTATCAATGGCCGCATCCAGTTTCTGTTCAAATTCAAGTTGTTTAAACAATTCAAGGGAGCGATCGAGTTCTTTCTCAATGTCTTTGTTATCCAACTTCATCTGTTCAATCATATCCTTGATTTTATTCTTATCAAGGTTCTCCATCATCTTCTCGAGTTCTTTGAGTTTATCTTTCATCTCTTCACTCATAATCTGCTCAAAAATCTTCTCTAATTCTTTCTGTTTCTCTAAAATTCGTTCATCCGACTTTTTGAATTCTTCATTTTTACTATTGTTTTCTTTATTCTCTTTCTTAAGATTTTCAATCTGTTGCTCAATTTGCTGTTGTTGGTTGATTAAATCCTGAACCTTCTTTTTATCCTGCCAGCTTACTTCCTTTTTTTCAAGAATTCTTCTATTCAATTCATCAAGTTCTTTTTGGATTTTTTTCGCATCCTTAAGCGTTTCTTTTAAATTATTCTTAACAGATTCATTGTTTTGATCTCGTTGTTCATCAATTTGATCAAGGGTTGGGACTTTGAATATTTTCTTTTGTGTTTTCGATGATTTTGCTCCATTCACACCATCATTATCCCATACTTCAAACCAATATTCAATTTCGTCACCTGGTTGTAATGAAAGCTGAGAAAAATCCCAAGACCAAAAAAACAAGGTTTTTAAATAGTTTCTATTGAAAGGAACTTCCTTGCTTTGTTTTTCCGTAACTCGATCTCCATTAATTGTTGAATACGAAAATGTTAATCGACTAAATCCATAATCGTCTTCTATATCTCCTTTAAAATAAACGAGTGATGAAGAAATGGAATCTTGTTTTTCTTCAGTAATGATTGATGGGTAATCATCTGGTTTTACCGAAATAGAGTATTCAATTTGATCCTTTCCTTTGATAAAACGATTGGAAGTATTGACTCTATATTTATTGTCTTTAAAAAACCGAATCGCGTGGGAGAAACTTCCTTTTTCCTGTTCTTTTAAATTGAATGTGCTATCAGAAAACGCAAGTACAAAATTTTCAGTGTTTTGAGTATTGAATTTCCATGTTGCTTTGGTACCTGCAGGTATAACTAAATCACCTGTATTTGTAATAATCTCGTCCTTTTTTCCTGTATAACCCGGATAATTTAACGTGATTTGGAAATTAGTAAGTGTTGGATTTGGTTGTGCTTTTAACTCAAATTGATTCGAATAAAATCCATCAGCATACAAACGGAATGGCAATGAACGCTGAACATTTTTAAATGTATAATTAAAATGTATCTTATCTTCCTTAATAAGTTTTAACTTCATATCTCCCTGAACAAGGTATATTTCGTTCGGAATTTCATTTCCACCAGTTTTAACTTTCAGCACAAAATCTTGCTGTGTGGCAGTAACTAGGGAACTGTTTTCTATTATGAATGTAAATGGTGCTATAGGTTCAAACGTTGAGTTATAATTCAATATTCTATTTGAACTGTCTTTAATTAAAGCAGGGTAGATAAACCACAAAAGAATAAAAAGCGATAATGGGATAATGGCAATTCTAGCATATTTTCTATTTTGCTTAATATCAATTGCTGCGGTAAATGGAATTGGTTTAAGCTCTTGAATTCGTTGATCAATACTTGCTGAAACTAATTCCGAAGCAGAGGGATCAATTTCTAATGCTCGCTGTAATTGGAGGGTATTAATAAGTTTATCGCGAACATCCGAAAAGTGTTTACCAATTATCTCTGCTGCTTGTTCATATGAAATTACCTTTCCAATACGTATCAAATGAAAAATAGGGATGAGGATAAAGCGTATTAATAAAAATAAAGCGCTACCTATATAAGTATAAAATAAAAAAGTTCTTCCGGTAGTACCTAAATGCCCAATAAACTCAATAAATGAGGTCAATAAAAAGAATACAATTAATGCTCCAGTGGAATATATTACTCCACGGATTAATTGATTTGTATAATACTTTCGAATAAACTCATCCAATTTAAGAATGAGAATATTAAAGGATGCTGAACTCATTTATATTGACTAACGAATAGAATATAGATTTAAGTATGTATAAAAACTAACATTGGATTTTGTTTACTCTTAGTTCATGTCGGCCGAATTCGAATGCAGTTGTTAAAAATGTTTCCACAATTTGAGATGCGAGTTCATTTGAAATAAAGCGGGCGGGTAAACAGAGTATATTTGCATTGTTATGTTTTCTAGCTAATGCCGCAATTTCAACATCCCAACAAATTGCCGCACGAATGTCCTTATTTTTATTTGCAGTCATTGCCATTCCATTTGCACTTCCACATATTAGTATTCCAAAATCATTTTCATTATTGGCGACACTATTCGAAAGTGGATGAGCAACATCGGGGTAATCCACACTATCTAACGAATTAGTACCATAGTCGACAACAGTATGACCAAGATTTAACAATAATGTGCGAATTTCGAGTTTTAAATCATAACCAGCGTGATCGGCACCAAGGGCAATATCCATGAAAATAATTTTTTGTAAAGTTAATCGACTTAAGTAATAGAAATGAACATAACAAAAAATGATAAAAAGATTTCTTACTGATAATCAGACCTAAATTTAACATTGTATTAACATTGAAAATGTGAACTGATGTTAATCAATGGGAGTAACTCGTAAAAAATCAGTCTTGTATTATTCAATTTAATACTGCCTTATAAAACTTCCAATACAAGTCAACAAGAATCTATCTTTTTCAATCAGCAATTTAATAACATCGAACGAACAAATTGTAATTAAAAATCGATTAAAAATTACTAAATGGAAGTAAATAATTGTACTTGTTAATAATGTTGTATTAATCTATAAATCATAAGATATTGGATTCAAATACCTGTTAATTTTGTGTTAGTAAATAGGAAGTTATTAGTAATACAAGAATTTGAAATAATTTTTCTAACACTACTAACAGACTATCTAATAGATATAGTTTTTTTAAGAATCTATAAAAAGAAAATAATAATATTTATATGCAAAATCATCAAATATCAGAAAACGGCTTAAAATCAGGAAATGTGAGTTTGGATATTGATTTATTTGAAGAGATAAGTCGTCTAAAGAAAGAAAAGAACGCAATTATATTAGCGCATTATTACCAAGATGCAGATATTCAAGATATTGCAGATTATATTGGTGATAGTTTGGGATTATCTCAACAAGCTGCAGCAACAAATGCAGACATGATTGTTTTTGCTGGTGTGCATTTTATGGCTGAAACAGCTAAAATTATTTCTCCAAATAAAAAGGTTGTTTTACCCGATTTAAAAGCAGGATGTTCCTTAGCTGATAGTTGCACAGCCGATCGTTTTGCAGCTTTTAAATTGTTACATCCCGATCATATCGTTATTTCATACATCAACTGCTCCGCAGAAATTAAAGCAATGACTGACATTGTTTGTACTTCATCGAATGCTGTTCAAATTGTTGAGAGCTTACCAAAAGATCAAAAAATAATTTTTGCACCAGATAAAAATTTGAGTCGTTGGGTTATTTCTAAAACCGGAAGGGATATGGTTCTTTGGGATGGTGCTTGTATGGTTCATGAAATATTCTCTCGAGAAAAAATTATCCGACTTCAAACGCGCTATCCTGGTTCTTTAGTTATAGCTCATCCCGAATGCGAAGATTCAGTTTTACAACTTGCCGACTTTATTGGATCAACTACTGCACTTCTAAAATATGCTCAAAATAGCAATGCTCAATCTTTTATTGTCGCAACTGAGAGTGGTATTCTTCATCAGATGGCTAAATTAGCCCCTGATAAAACGTTTATTCCTGCACCGCCTAATAATAAATGTGCCTGTAATGAATGTCCTCACATGAAATTAAATACGCTTGAAAAAGTGTATCTATGTCTTAAAAATGAAAGTCCTGAGATTTTATTAGATGAATCAATTCGAAAACCTGCAGAAAAATCAATTTTACGCATGCTCGAAATATCATCTCAATTAGGAATTTAAAACGCTGAATTTTAAAAAAGTTAAATCTAAACAATGAAAAATTACCTCGCACTTTTATTCCTTATGTCCGTTCATGTTTCGGCACAGAACTTTGTTACAAAAACCGACTCTGCATGGGGCTATAAATACACGTACGTTCAAAATGATCCTATTAATGCCAGAACCTATGTTTTGAAAAATGGCTTAACGGTGATGATGTCAGTGAATAAAACTGCACCAAGAATTTATACGTGCATTGGAACAAAAGCGGGAAGTAAAAACGATCCAAAAGATGCTACAGGTCTAGCTCATTATCTTGAACACATGTTGTTTAAAGGAACCGATCAATTTGGCTCCCTTAATTTTGAAAAAGAGAAATTTTACTTAGATAAAATAGATATTCTATATTCGAAATATGGTCAGACAAAAGATTCTGAAAAACGGAAAAAGATATACCATACAATAGACTCTATATCTGGATTAGCATCCAAGTTTGCCATTGCTAATGAGTACGATAAAATGCTTCAATATATTGGAGCGAAAGGAACAAATGCCTATACATCGTTCGATGAAACTGTTTATATAAATGATATTCCAAGTAATAGAATTGCTGATTGGGTTCATATAGAAGCAGAACGTTTTCGTAATCCAATACTGAGATTATTTCATACCGAGTTGGAAGCGGTGTATGAAGAGAAAAATATATCCCTCGATTCGGATGGAAATAAGGTTTTCGAAGTATTATTTGAATCACTTTTTAAGAGGCATCCTTATGGAACTCAAACAACCATTGGTACGATTGAGCATTTGAAAAATCCATCACTGCAAAAAATCCGTGATTATTATAATTCTTGGTATGTTCCTAATAATATGATTATTTCGATTGCCGGAAATTTTGATCCTGAACAAACACTTGCATTAATTGATTCTTCATTCGGGAAATTTTCATCAAAACCAATTCCTGCGTTCACTTACACACCAGAAAAATCTGATAATACACCAGAAGAGATTTCGGTTTTAGGTCCCGAAAGTCCTTCTGTTACTATTGGATTTCGTTTACCTGGAGCGAAGAGTGATGAACTTGCTTTAATGCAGGTTACTGATATGCTATTAAATTCTCCTTCTGGGATTTTTGATTTGAATTTGATTAAAAAACAACAAGTTTTATCAGCATCATCGGGTATTTATAACCTCAAAGATTACAGTGTTTTATTCATGGATGCTCAGCCAAAAAATGGGCAAACTTTAGAGGAGGTCAAAAATTTATTACTTGCCCAACTTGACTCACTTAAAAAAGGGAAGTTTGATTCAAAAGCGATCACTTCGAGTGTATTAAACAAAGAAGTTTCAGAAATAAAAGCTGCCGAAAGCAATAATTCGCGTGCATTTTCTATGCTCAATGCATTTATTCAAGAGCGTAATTGGGTAGATGTTGTTGAAGAATCGGGAAAAATGAAAAAAATTACAGCCAAAGATGTTACGGCCTTCGCAAATAAATGGTTTAACAATGAATACGCGATAGTTTATAAAAAAGAAGGTGTTGATTCGAATGTGGTTAAAATTGAAAAGCCTCAAATTACTCCAATCGAAGTAAATCGAAATTCGATGTCGCGGTTTACGAAAGATGTTCTTGATAATGATGCTAAATCAATAAAACCAGAGTTCCTTGATTATACAAAAGACATTTCCAAAGTTGAGCTTCAACCCGGAATTAACCTGCTTTCTCTTAATAACAAGACCAACAAACTATTTACCTTATACTATGTTTTTGAGTTTGGAAGAAGTAATGATTTACTCCTTCCTGAAGCGATTCATTTACTCGAATTTTTAGGAACAAGTAAATTAAATAACGAACAGATTTCGAAAGAATTTTATTCTAAAGGATGCTCGTTTGAAGTTTTTGAAGGTGGAAATGAATTGTTATACATAAAATTATCTGGTCCTCAGGAAAAATTTGAACGGGCAATATCTACGTTCGAACATTTATTAGCCAATGCCATTCCCGATCAAAAGGCATTAAACTCTATGATCGAAAACGAAATACAAGAACGAGAAAATGCCAAACAAGATAAAAATCGCGTTCGTTCGGCTTTATCTAATTATACTCGTTTTGGAAAGGACAACCCTACAACATGGAATTTGAGCATGAAAAAACTTAAAAAATTAAAAGCAGACGATTTAACTAACATCATACATAAGCTAACCTCTTATCCGCACAATGTTCTTTATTATGGTCCTCTCGAGTCGAAAGAAATTCAAACAGAAATAACTAAGTACCATAAAACACCAACAGTTTTAAATACGGTTCCTGCTGCTCATAAATTTATATACCAAGAAAATAAGGAACGTAAAGTGTTTTTTACAAATTATGATATGGTGCAGGCAGAAATCGGTTGGATTAGAAATGCGGGCGCCTACAACGCCGAAGAGCAATCATCTATTTCCATGTTTAATGAATATTTTGGCGGTGGAATGTCTTCAGTAGTTTTTCAAACAATACGTGAGTCGAAGGCATTGGCCTATTCGAGTTATGCTTATTTTTCTAAACCAACTAGCAATGATAAGCCTAATACAACAGGAGCATACATTGGAACACAGGCCGATAAATTAGATTCTGCTATTTATGCCATGGATGAACTCTTAACGACTATGCCTCAAACAGAAATTTTATTTAGTGGGTCTAAAGCATCTTTGTTAAGTCAAATTGAGTCGGAACGAATCTTAAAAGAGGATATCCTTTTCAATTACCTCGCTTCTAAACGACTTGGAATTGATTATGATATTCGGAAATCGGTTTATGAGAAAATCCCAACAATGAGTCTTTCCGATGTCAATGCGTTTCACCAAAAACATCTTTCAGGGAAGCCATTCAATTTGTTTATAGTAGGATCATCGGAAAGAATTCCGAAGAAAAAACTTTCGAAATATGGTAAGGTGAAAGTCTTATCATTGGAAGATATTTTTGGGTATTAAACATGAAATTCCGAATTCTCATTTTTTTTATTCTCCTTTTTTCTGGGCAACTAATCGCTCAAAAAGATTCCATTAAAGGAAATGAATCTGTTCGCTATTATTTTTCAAACGGTACGCTATCAAGTGAAGGTTTTATTATTAAAGGCAAGCCAGATGGGTATTGGAAGAATTACAATGAAGATGGAAGTTTAAAATCGGAAGGAAATAGAATCAATGGGGAATTAGATAGTATTTGGATTTTCTACGGACTTAAATCGATCCCCAAAAGCAGCATTCAATTCAAAGGAGGAAAGAAGCAGGGCCTTAAAAAGCAGTTTGATGAAAAAGGGATTTTAGTTTCCGAAGAATCATTTGAATTGGATAGTAAACAGGGTTGGTCTTATCAGTATTTTCCAAATGGGAAAACGAAGTACCAAGTAAATTTTAATAATGGAAAGGAAGAGGGTAGGGGACTTGAATTTTCAGAAGAGGGCCAAATAATTTCTTTGTTTGATTATAAGACTGGAGCTTTAATGCGGCAACAACGAATTAATCGTTTTGATAAGCTAAATAAGAAAACGGGTTATTGGGTTGAACTTTATCCAGATTATGCGATAAAACGGGAAACGCAATTCGAAAACGGCCTTAAAAATGGCTATTTGAAAGAATACGATTTGAAAGGAAATCTCCGAAACATTGAGAAGTATATCGATGATGTTTTGCAGAAAGATGCCGTTGAAATAAGTCGTGTTGAAGTTCGTAAACAGTATTTTTCCAATGGCAAAGTGAGCAAATTGGGTTCATATAATAAAGATGAACCTCAGGGAATGCATATCTCGTTCGATTCAACAGGGAAACCATTGACTGCAGACATGTTCGAAAATGGTGTTTTAAGCGCTAGCGGAAGACTCGATGAACAAAGAATGAAACAAGGCCTTTGGAAGGAATTCTATTTCAATGGAGAGCTTCGTGCAGAAGGAGAATATGAAAATGACACCAAAGTAGGAAATTGGAACTATTACTTCATGGGAGGTAAATTGGAACAAAAGGGAGCGTATTCCAAAGGAAAGCCAACTGGAAAATGGAAATGGTATTACGAAAGCGGAAAATTGTTGCGAGAAGAAACCTTCTTAACAGGGAAAGAAGATGGAATGTCGTACGAATTTCTTGAAAGCGGAGACACGCTAACACGAGGTGAATATATTGACGGCGAAAGAGAAGGTCCGTGGTTTTTTAGAGATGGCGACCAGTCCGTCTTTGGCAATTTTATTTCTGGAAAGATGCATGGTGATTGGTTTCATCTTTTCCAAAATGGAAACAAAAGCTTCGAAGGAACTTTTCGAGATGGACAACCAGAAGGGAAACACCGAGCTTGGTTTGAGGATGGAAACCTTAAATGGGAAGGGAAATACGAAAATGGTAAACGCCAAGGTAATTGGACCAAATATTTATCCGACGGACTTCCATTTATTACCATTTATTACGAGCAAGGAATTGAAAAAAACTATGATGGAGTAAAGGTTTTTCCCGAGTTTGAACCAACAGACTATGAAAACCTGCTTCAATCCAATCCCTATATTTTTTAATGAAGCGTTTGTTTTTTGGAATAATGCTAATTTCTATTGCCTGTTTGCCTGCATGCAGAAGCCATAGAAATAATCCAAAGCCCATCGACTCACAAAAGGAAATCCATAAGTATGAAGAACAGCTTGGAATTTCCTTACCCGAAACTATTAATATAGAGTTTATAAAAGCGATAGTTCCATGGCTAGGATCACCTTATAAATATGGGGGTAATTCGATAAACGGAACCGATTGCTCTGGATTTGTTTCCAGTATTTACAGCTGTTATTTTAAAATCGAATTAGATCGAACGTCCTTATTAATTTATCAGAACGCCAGAAAAATTAATAAATCCCAAGTAAAAGAAGGGGATTTGGTTTTCTTCAAAACAGATGGAAAAAAGGTCTCTCATGCAGGAATGGTTATCACTCCTAATCAGTTTATGCATGCGAGTTCTAAAAAAGGAGTGGTTGTAAATTCCTTATCAGAACCTTATTATTCTGAGAGTTTTGTTTCTTTCGGAAGTTACCGATAATCAAACTTCTTTTGATAAATCAGGTTCTATTTCATCGGGGTTATAGACGCTGATGTATTTATCGCGGCGATCTGTTTTTAAATAATAGATGTTTAATCCTACGATTCCCAATGAACCGATAATTACCAACCAAAACCCTATTCCAAATTCAAGTTTAATAAGCGCCATCATTTTTCCCATTTCGGGCATTTTTTTATCCCAAGCCGCTGTGAAAACAAGTTTAAAAACCAACATCAACAACGCGATTAAACAACCCAATGAAATCGTAATTTTCTCACGTAATCGTTTCATTGCAAAATTGATAACAATTCCCCCGGCACATATAATAAAAACGGCTATTGTAAATGGGTCTGCGTGTTTATTCTTCTTGTTTTTTAATGCTTTGTACTCTTCGCTATCTTTCAAATAATCCATCATTCCAGAATCATCAAGCGAAATATCTCCAGAAATCGCCAAGTCAAATCCATTCATTTTAGCTAGCGTACTTTCATTGCATTTTATTTCAATAAATGGAAGAAAGAAGCAAAGAATTAAAATTGAAAAAAGTCCTGAGTTAATATAGTAGCGCATGATTTTTAATTGATTGACAATGTTACGAATAAAGCCGAATCTGATTTATACAAAATCCCTCATTTTTTAAGTACAACTTAATGATACAGTTTATCATATTTGCATAAATGAAAGAGCAATACACACAAGTTCTTATTAAATACATTCCCGAAACATCTGTTCCGCTTATTGTGAATTGGATTATCGAGTATGGGGTTCATTTGAAAATAACTAAAGATAGATCAACCAAATTGGGCGATTTTAGACCAACTCTCGGGGTAAATCGCGGGCACAGAATAACCGTTAACTACAATTTAAATAAATACGCATTTCTAATTACGCTCGTTCATGAAATAGCTCATTTCGATACTTGGAATACATACCAACAGACAGTAAAACCTCACGGATTAGAATGGAAGAAAGCGTTTAAAAAACTAATGAACCCATTTTTGCGGGAGGATGTATTTCCTGTTGAAGTTCTAAATAGGGTTGTTGCCTATATGAACAATCCTGCAGCAAGTAGTTGTGTGGACGAAGATTTATTGCGGACTCTTCGGCAATTCGACACAGAGATTTTTTTAACACTTGAAGATCTTCCCGAAGACACCATTTTTAAGTTAAAAACAGGCCGAGTCTTTAAGAAAGGGAAACAAAGAAGAAAGTATTTCCGATGCGAAGAATTTGGTTCCGGGAAACATTATTTGATTAATCCTTTGGCCGAAGTTGAACCAATTTCAGAAGAAAGCCTTTAGAATTTGTAACTTGCAGCGTTAAACGAAATGATCATAAAATCGGAATTTGATTTTCTCAATTTCCAGTTAACATTAGAGCCTCTTTCATACACGTAAACTGATGGAAAACAAGCATTTATTTTGCATAATTATGGCCGGTGGCATTGGAAGTCGTTTTTGGCCAATGAGTAAACAAAATTACCCAAAACAGTTTTTAGATATTTTAGGAACAGGAAAAACGCTTCTTCAACAAACGTATGATCGATTTGAAAAATTAATTCCGATAGAGAACATTTACATTGTAACGAATAAAAGTTACAACGCATTAGTTAAAGATCAGATTCCAGGAATATCAAGTGACCAAATATTATTAGAGCCAACTCGAAGAAACACAGCCCCCTGTATTGCCTATGCTGTGCATAAAATAGCTAAAACCGACCCCTTGTCTCAGATTGTTATAGCGCCATCGGATCACTTGATCCTTAAAGAAGATGTTTTCATACATCAAATTAAAAAAGCATTTTCATTCACTCAAGCATTTGATTCGCTTATAACATTAGGTATTCGTCCAAGTCGCCCTGATACGGGTTATGGTTATATTCAATTTGTTGATTACCATACCTCGGGAAGTTTTGAAGAAGTTAAAAAGGTGAAAACATTTACAGAAAAGCCCAATATTGAATTGGCTAAATCTTTTTTGTCGAGCGGTGATTTTCTTTGGAATGCAGGAATTTTCATTTGTTCATCTTCTTCACTCATTTCATCTTACGAACAACATTTGCCAGAAATGAATCAGATATTCAAAGACGGAAGCGATGTTTACTTCACCGAAAACGAATTTGCATTTATTGAAAGAGCCTATGCTCAATGCACCAATATTTCTGTGGATTATGCAATCATGGAAAAGGCCTCCAATGTTTTTGTTATTCCATCTGAATTTGGCTGGTCTGACCTAGGAACTTGGGGCTCGATGTATGAAAATTCAAACAAAGACCTTAATGGAAATGCAATAATTGGTAAACATGTAATGGTCAATAGCACTAAAAACTGTGTTGTCAGTGTTCCCAAAGAAAAGTTAGTTGTAATACAAGGACTTGAAGGATTTATTGTGGTTGAGTCGGATGGAATTTTACTTATTTGTAAAATGGAAGATGAGCAAGAGATTCGTCAAATGGTAACCAACGTAAAGGTTGAAAAAGGGGAGGAATTTGTATAGCTTTCTATAATCACAAAACGAAAAAGGCTTTCCATTTTGGAAAGCCCTTTTCGTGTAAGCGTGGAGGTTAAACAAATTGAGAATTATCTTTAGAACTCCCAGAGATCATGTTCAAAAATGATAATATCATCTTTGATTCTATTTGACTCTAAGAGCGCATCCATACCTTTTTTGTATTCATTAATTGATCGATCAAACACGTTTTCTTCTTTTACAATGTAGCTGCTAAATTGCCGCTTCCAGAATATGTCATCGAAAGATCTACGTTCAGAAGGATTTTGACGATTAAACACATCATATTTAGCTAACAAGGTTCTTGCTTCAGGAAAATACACCCAAAAAAGCGGCTGATCTCCCTTGTCTTTATCTTCCTGTTCATATAAAAGACAAATCCCTAAAATACGAACATCTAAAACAGAGCGCTGTTTATCAAAAAACCACTCTTCTTTTATCATCAATTTTTTAACTTTATTAGGACTAAAGCTTTCGGTTACGGTTATAACAGAATCGATACTTGGATCTAGAGAACTTGGAACGGTTCTTTCAGAACTTTTCTCGGTAATTTTTTTAACATCACCTGGAGTAAGTTCAACAGAGAAATCATCAGTAGCATTACTATAAACTCTTAGAGAAACCTCTTCTGTTACGCCTTTGTACAGGACATTTGTTAAGCTTCTTAAGCCATTCACATCATTTCCAATTGGGTAATAAAGCGGAAGGTTCATTTTTTCTCTTAAATCGATATAGCGCGTAATGCGTCTTTTCCACATAACATCTGCCTCTCTGATAGGAGCGTAAGGGATTGGTTTTCTACTCGCAATATGTTCTCGCTTGTAAACGCCATCATACGCTTTTTCGTCACCCAATACAGATTGCCCATTTAACACTGAAGAAATAAGTGTTAACAAAACGAGAAATGAAAATCCTTTACGTAGCATAAACGTTGATTTAAGTGAATAAAAATTACTTAACCTTATACTGAGCTGTTAAAGTACGGACTGTTCCATCAGGCCCTCTAGCTTTAATATCTCCAAAGAAAATTTTACCGCCAGGTTTAACCTGATTCAACAAAGCATTAACCGCTGAATCAAATCTGTTTCCATTAACCTGTGCTGTTTTATAAAGACCGCCAATATTTGCTCCAAACTCAAAAGAAATAATGCTAAAGTTTGCCTGAAAATCGAAACCCTCCAAAACAGCAGATAAATAACCTGCAGATTTCATTTCTCCTAATGAAATTGCTTCTCCGCTTTTCTTTCCAAGAAGCATTGGAGTTGGATCAGGAATACGCTTAACACGAAATTCAGGGGCTCCCATAGATGAAGATTTTCCACTAGCACCGGAAACACTCACAGGAATTGTACATTTGGTTCCGCCTGTAACCTTAACTATGTATTCTCCAGCTTTAACTTTAGAGATTGTACCCGCTGCTCCAACTAATGTAGCATTTACTTTTGTAGGATCAGAACCAGGCACTGAAACAGAAACAGGGTTGTCAACACCAATGTAAAAAACATTCATTTTTGTTGGAGATACTACAGCAGCAGGTTTAATGGCCATGTATTCATATTCCACATCAGAAATTTCATCTTTTCCATCTGCATTAACAAATTTAATAGAAGCCTTTACTTTTTGAGGACCTTCTGAAGACGGGCGCGCTTTGAAAACCACAGACCCATTTTCATCAACCTCTGTAATTTGACGACCATTAACAGTAACGTTTGGTGTCATTGAAGTATTGAAAGCAGCTACAAATATCTTTGCAGTGAACTCGTCACCTAATGTAACAACACTTGATGAAGGAATCATTTGAGCAGCTAATTTATCAACCTTAATTGTTTTTGCTCCAATAGATTTAACCAATTCATTCAATACAGTTCCTTCTGCATTTCTAATCTCTGTTTGAATTTGAGTCAATACAGAAACCTGAGCAGCTAATGGAAGGTGATAAAATTTATTAGTTTCCCAAGTTTCAACACCCGTTCCCTTTTTTGGTGGATCATTCGTGTCTAGTCCCAACTGAGTTTTATTGGCAATTTCAGGGGGTAAAACAGAAAGCATATTTTTCTTGAATGCAATAAGTTTATCTTTCAA